>CAINLV010000027.1 GCA_903850565.1 uncultured Actinomycetes bacterium | reverse complement strand
TGCTCGTGAACTCAATGTCGATGCTGAAGGCATCGAAATGGGACCATCCATACAAGATGCTGCTCTAGCTGCTGATCTTGCTCTTCCAATCGAAGTTCTAGATCTGACCGTTCGTTCCTACAATTGCCTCAAGCGTGAAGGTATTCACACTGTTGGCGAACTCGTAGGACGTTCTGAAGCAGATCTTTTGGATATCCGTAACTTTGGTTCGAAATCAATCGATGAAGTGAAGGCAAAACTTCACTCCATGGGCCTTCAATTGAAGGATAGCCCGATCGGATTCGATCCAACCAAGCACGCCAACTATGGAACTAGTCTTGACGAAGAACTCGTCGAGCCAGAGCAGGTCTAGGAGAACGCCATGCCAAAGCCAAGTAAAGGTCCACGCCTCGGAAGTGGCCCTGCACACGAGAAATTGTTGCTGGGTACCCTAGCCGAACAGCTCTTCGAACACGGCAAGATCACAACCACAGAGACCAAGGCTAAGCGCCTTCGTCCTTTGGCAGAGAAGCTGATCACTGCTGCAAAGACCGGAGACATTGCTGCTCGTCGACGAGTCATTGCCCGAATTCAGAACAAGAGCGTTGTACATACTCTCTTCACTGAGATCGCACCACGTTTTGCTAATCGCGAAGGTGGATATACCCGAATCACAAAGGTCGGTCCTCGCAATGGTGACAATGCACCAATGGCGGTTATCGAACTTCTTGCAGAAGGTACTCCAGGAAAGAAAGCTGCTGTTGAAGCCGCAACGAAAGTTGCGAAGAAGGCCGCTGCTAAGTAAGCATTAAGCATGACCGAACCCACTCTCAATCCCGAGAGTGGGTTTTGTCGTTTAAAGATTGATCTCGCCTACGACGGTACAAATTTTGCTGGTTGGGCCAAGCAACCGGATCAACGAACGGTGCAAGAGGAAATCGAAAGTGCTATTTCTAGACTAGTCCGTAATAAGACCGATTCGATTGTGGCTGGAAGAACTGATGCAGGGGTTCACGCAACACATCAAATAATCCATGTAGATGTTCCAGAAATTGGATTGGAAATTGAAAACTTTGGTTATTTGCTCAATAGATTTCTAGCCGCCGATATTCGCATCAATTCCGTGGTTGAAGCGCCACCAAATTTTCATGCCAGGTTCTCGGCCGTCAATCGGCAGTACATTTACAAAATTTTAGATGGTGGACTTCAACTTCCGCCATTGCAACGATTTGATGTTGCTACTTGGTTTCGCCCGTTGGAAGTTGAGGCGCTCAATCTTGCCAGTGCCCAAATGCTTGGGTATCGGGACTTCGCGGCATTTTGTAAATTTCGAGAGGGAAGTACCACGATTCGAACACTCACAAAATTTCAATGGCATCGAGATCAATCGGGATATCTCATCGCAGAAGTCGTCGCCGATGCCTTTTGTTACTCCATGGTCCGAAATTTAGTCGGAGCTGCGGTCTGCGTTGGCGAAGGTCGTTATCCAAAAGAATGGATGGCGCAGATGTTGGAAAACAAAGTGCGCATTTCTGATAGCTACGTTTTTCCTTCCCGTGGTCTTACGCTAACCAGCGTGGATTATCCCCCAAATGAAGAGTTATTAGGGCGCATCTCCTTGACCCTAGGTAAACGGGATGCGGATTTCTAATGGGACACATTGATGTAAGTGAAGTCGAATATTGGCTACCCGATGGCCGCCTGTTACTAAGTGATATCAATTTCCGAGTTGGAGATGGCGCCAAAGTCGCAATCGTTGGGGCAAATGGTTCCGGAAAAACCACGCTAATCCGAATGATCTGTGGGGATCTCGCACCGCATGCCGGAAAGATTTCCATCTCTGGTGGCCTGGGAGTCATGCGCCAATTTATTGGCCAAGTCCGCGATGAAAGCACAGTGAGAGATTTATTGGTTTCGGTGTCGCCACCAAAGATTCGCAGTGCGGCAGAAAAACTGATCAATGCCGAAAGTTTGATGAATGCACGCAATAGCGAAAAGGATCAGATGGCCTATGCCCAGGCTATTTCTGATTGGGGAGATGCCGGCGGATATGACGCTGAAGTTCTCTGGGATGTCTGTTGTACCAATGCGTTGGGCAAGACTTTTGAAGAAGTTTCTCATCGATTGGTTAATACCCTTTCCGGTGGCGAGCAGAAGAAAGTTGTATTGGAAGCACTACTTCGAGGAGATGACGAAGTCCTTGTTCTGGATGAACCAGATAACTATTTGGATGTTCCATCAAAACGTTGGCTTGAGCAGGAATTAGTGGCAACAAAGAAAACCATTTTCTTTGTTAGTCACGATCGGGAACTTTTAAATCATGTTGCGCAGAAAATAGTCACGGTCGAACTTGGCGCCAATGGAAATAGCGCTTGGGTTCACGGTGGCAATTTTGCTAGTTGGCACGAAGCCAGAAAGTCTCGACAAGAACGATTTGCCGAGTTGCTCCTGCGCTGGGAAGAAGAGCACGAGCGTTTGGTCAATTTAGTTAAGAAATTACAGGTTCAAGCATCCAATAGCCCGGATATGGCTTCGCGCTATCGGGCAATGCAGACTCGACTGCGAAAATTTGAAGAGTCGGGTGCGCCAGAAGCCCCGCCATTGGAACAAAATGTTCAGGTCGGACTCACGGGTGGGCGAACTGGAGTACGAGTCATTACATGTGCGGAGTTGGCATTAACTGATTTAACGGAAAAATTCGATAGTGAAATTTTCTATGGAGATCGCGTCGCTATTCTGGGCAAGAACGGAACTGGAAAGTCACATTTTTTACGACTCTTAGCCGGGGAGGAAGTTGCTCACTCGGGCAATTTCAAATTAGGAGCGCGCGTTCTACCTGGGTTTTTCGCCCAAACTCATGCCCACCCAGAGTTTGTGGGAAAGACCTTAATCGAACTGCTCTGGAGCCAACATTCGCTCCAACTGGGACCAGCAAAGAGCGTTCTTCGCCGATATGAACTTCACCAGCAAGCCGATCAGCGGTTTGAGTCGCTCTCTGGCGGTCAGCAAGCCAGATTTCAGATCCTGCTCCTGGAGTTGGAGGGGGCAACCTTGCTCCTCTTGGACGAACCTACCGATAACTTAGATCTGGCCTCCGCCGAAGCCCTAGAACAGGGCCTTTCCGGGTTCCAGGGGACGGTTCTTAGCGTCACCCACGATCGTTGGTTTACCCGAAGTTTCGATCGATTCCTGATTTTTCCGGCAAATGGCCAGGTTTATGAGGCAGCTGAGCCAGTTTGGGAGTACTAGGTGCTAAATCCAAGGGTGGGTCCCGCCTAGATCGCGATTGCCAGTTCCACCCTTTTTTGACCGTAGTGTGCTATTACGAGTAACCTTGCGCTTCTGCTTAGCACCCTCGTGGTGTCCCAAGCTGATCGTCCAATGCAGGTTAAAACTATGTGGTTTGTGAAAAACGGACTTAACATGAAGTTAGAAAGTGAGAGATCTCGTGCGCACTTTTTCACCCAAAGCCGGTGACGTAAGTCGTAAATGGCATGTCATCGATGCCGAAGGAGTAGTACTCGGTCGTCTTGCAACCCATGCGGCGGTCCTGCTTCGTGGCAAGCATAAGCCAACCTTTGCTCCCCATATTGATATGGGTGACTTCGTCATTATTATCAATGCCGAAAAGATTGTCTTGACTGGCCAAAAAGCCGGACAAAAATATGCTCATCACCACTCTGGTTTCCCAGGCGGTATGACTTCTATTGTCTATGCCGACTTGCTTAATCAAGATCCAACTCGAATTGTCGAGAAGGCCATTTTGGGAATGTTGCCAAAGAATAAGTTGGGAAGTTCTGTCGGAACCAAGTTAAAGGTTTACGCAGGTCCAACTCATCCACATGCAGCTCAGAACCCAACCCCATTTGTTTTTTCACAAGTTTCTCAGATCGTTACGAAGTAATTAGGAGCATAGATGTCTGACTTTGATACCACCGTTGAAATCGACGAGGACGAGACTCCTACTTCGTACAGCACCAGTACTCCTGCTGCTGCAACAAACCGTCCTGCGATAACTGCACCAGGAGGCGGCACTGGCCGTCGTAAGGAAGCAGTTGCTCGAGTTCGATTGATCCCTGGCAGTGGTCAGTGGACCGTCAATGGCAAGCCATTGGCTGTTTACTTCCCTAACAAGGTTCACCAACAACTCGTCTCTGAACCTTTCCGTACCGTTGGCGCCGAAGGTGCTTACGATGTTATCGCCCGCATTAATGGTGGCGGAACTTCCGGACAGGCAGGAGCGCTTCGTTTAGGTGTTGCTCGTGCGCTTAATGAAATTGATCGCGATGCAAATCGTCCAGCACTGAAAAAAGCTGGCTTCTTATCTCGTGATGCTCGTGTCATTGAGCGAAAGAAGTACGGTCTGAAGAAGGCCCGTAAGCGCTCGCAATACAGCAAGCGTTAATACACTTCTTATCGTTATTCGAGTGTTCTCAGTAGCGGGGATTTAATAGTGGCGCTCTTCGGCACCGATGGTGTTAGAGGTTTAGCTAATAAAGACCTGACTGCTGAAACTGCACTTAATTTGGCAGTTGCAGCCGCTCATATCTTGGGTGAAGTCGGTGCCTTCGAAGGTCATCGCCCCCGAGCAATCGTTGGTCAAGATTCCCGCGCCTCTGGTGAATTTCTAGAGGCGGCGGTTATCGCTGGCTTGGCTAGTGCAGGTGTTGATGTATTTCGAGTTGGAATTCTTCCCACTCCAGCGATTGCCTTCTTGGTTGCCGAAAGCGGTGCCGATCTTGGAGTAATGATCAGCGCTTCACATAATCCAATGCCAGATAATGGAATCAAATTCTTTTCCAAAGGTGGCGGCAAATTAGATGATGCGCTCGAATCACAGATCGAAGCGCGTCTTGAAGAAAGTTGGGAACGACCAACTGGACTAGGTGTTGGCCGCGTGGTCCAAGATGACAGCGCCGCTGAGCGTTACCTCTTCCACTTACTCTCTTCCTTAAAAACCTCGCTTGAAGGAATCACCGTCGTTGTGGATTGTGCAAATGGAGCTGCTTCGGAAATTGCTCCTGAGGCGTATCTAAGAGCCGGCGCGAAAGTTGTTGCGCTATCTGACTCGCCCAATGGCTGGAATATAAATGAGAATTGTGGATCCACTCATTTAGGAAATCTAATTGCCAAAGTTAAAGAAATTGGTGCCGACCTTGGAATTGCTCACGATGGCGATGCCGATCGCTGTTTAGCCATTGATGCTGAAGGAAACATTATTGATGGTGATTTCATTATGGCGATCTTGGCCAAAGAGTGGAATGTGTCTACCGTTGTTGGAACTGTTATGAGCAACCTCGGATTCATTAAGGCGATGCAGGCGCAAGGAATAACTGTTGAAACAACTGCAGTAGGCGATCGATATGTATTAGAAAAGATGTTGGCCGATGACCTACTTCTAGGTGGCGAACAATCTGGACACATCATCATGCGCAACTTTTCAAATACCGGCGATGGCGTTCTAACCGCGTTGCAACTTATGCAATGCATGGCTACCTCCGGAAAGAGTTTGTCCGACTTGGCAAAAGTCATGACAAAGTTTCCACAAGTATTGATCAATGTTAAGGAAGTCAATAAATCAGGGCTGGATACATCTGCGGAAATCGCAGCCGAAATTTCTGCTTCGCAAGAATCGCTCGCAGATCGAGGTCGGATCTTGGTCCGGGCTTCTGGCACCGAGAATCTAGTCCGCGTCATGGTGGAAGCAGATAGCCACGACGAATCCCTTCAAATCGCTCAACGCTTGGCTGAAATAGTAAGATCTGAACTCGGTTAAGAAACTTCCTCAAAGCCAGATGTAAGGAGCCTGCAGTATGTGCGGCATCGTTGGATATACGGGAAAGAACTCGGCACTGGCACCTGTTCTGGAAGGTCTTCGCAGGTTGGAATACCGAGGCTATGACTCAGCCGGAATTGCGCTCACATTGGAAGCAGGGCTTCCCCTCTGGGTAGAAAAACGCGCGGGAAAATTGGGCAACTTAGAAGAAACCTTAGATCAAGGTGTACCCACCTCTCACAGCGGAATCGGCCATACCCGATGGGCTACTCATGGAGGGCCAACCGACACCAATGCACATCCGCATTTAGATAATGACGGAAAGTTGGCTTTGATCCATAACGGGATTATTGAAAATTATGTAGAACTGCGGTTAGCGCTTGAAGCAAAAGGACATCATTTTAAATCTGAAACTGATACCGAATCAGTGGTGCATTTGCTTAGCGATGCTCGCAAAGAGCATGGTGGTGATCTTGCCGCGGCTATGCGTCAAGTGTGTGCCCAACTTCGCGGTTCATTCACATTGTTAGCAATTCATTCTGATGATCCAGAACGCATAGTCGGTGCTCGGAGAAATTCACCTTTAGTTGTGGGCGTTGGAGATGGCGAAAATTTCCTAGCTTCCGATGTCTCGGCATTTATTTCGCACACAAAGCGCGCTCTTGAACTGGGTCAAGACGAAGTTGTTGATATCACGCCAACAAAAATCACCATCACTGATCTGGCCGGCAACACATTGCCCCCTAATGAATATGAAATTTCCTGGGATGCTAGTGCCGCTGAACGGGGTGGCTTCTCACACTTCATGTTGAAAGAAATTTACGAGCAACCAAAAGCCATCGCCGATACGTTGATTGGTCGCATGTCCGGATTGGATTCATCCATTACTTCTGGACTGGAACTGGTAAATATAAATAAAGTTGTAATAATTGCTTGCGGTACTGCTTATCACGCAGGTTTGGTCGGAAAATATGCAATTGAAAAATGGGCAGGTCTGCCGGTAGAAGTTGAATTTGCCTCTGAGTATCGATACCGCGAACCTTATGTGGATGCTGCTACTTTGGTGATTCCAATTTCACAGTCTGGTGAAACGATGGACACACTTATGGCAATGCGTTATGCGAAGAGCCATGGAGCGCAAGTCTTTTCAGTTTGTAACACCAACGGGTCAACAATTCCCAGAGAATCCGATGCAGTTCTTTACACTTTCGCCGGACCTGAAATTGCTGTTGCTTCCACGAAAGCCTTCGCAACCCAATTGGTGGCAATGTACTTAATTGCATTACATCTTGGAACTGTCCGCGGGCTTCTGTCTCCAGAGTTTCTGGCTCAGATTGGCGATGAACTCGCTGAACTTCCTGGAAAAGTTGAGCAGGTTTTGGAAACTGTAGAGCCACTTCGCGAATTAACGCGAAAATTTAAAGATTCCACATCAATGCTCTTTTTAGGTCGCCATGTTGGATTCCCGACTGCGTTAGAAGGCGCACTGAAGTTAAAGGAATTGGCTTATATGCATGCCGAAGGTTTTCCTGGCGGGGAACTCAAGCATGGTCCAATTGCTTTGATTGATGAAGGCACGCCAGTAGTAGCGGTTATGCCAACGGGCAATGCACTCTTGACTGAAAAGATGGCTTCCAACGTTCAAGAAGTAAAAGCACGAGGGGCGGTTGTGATCGCAATTAGTGATGTGGATGTGCCAGCGGCCACCCATTTAATCCGAATTCCAACAACGCATGAATTCCTACAACCGGTGCTCTCCGTTGTTCCGCTTCAGGTCATCGCCTACGAGATGGCTGTGGCTAGAGGTAATGATGTTGACCAACCCAGAAATTTAGCAAAATCTGTAACCGTTGAATAACATGTCAACGATAGATGCTGGTTTTCGCCGCCGCGAAATGGTTCGCGCGCTGCGATGGTCAGCAATTTTCTTTCTTGGCTTTCTCCTTGTTGCTCAGCAAGTGCTTTCACGCGGCTGGCTCTATCGATTAGACCACTCAATTAAATCTTTGAAACACCACACCTTTAGGGGAATGTCCAGCCATATGTTGCTGGCCATTGATGATCTTGGCTTGCGTGGATTCACCGCTACTGTGCTTTTAATTGCCGCAGCAATCATTGGTTGGAGATTTAAATCTTGGCGTCCATTTAATCTTTCACTTCTCTCATTGCTCTTCCTCAACGGTGTTGTTGGTATTTGCAAACTCATTATTGGCCGAACTAAACCCAGGTTGCATATCGATCAATTGCATAGCGGTGGACTTTCCTTTCCCAGTGGCCATGCCTCTAATGCAATACTTTCTTGGGGATTGCTGGCTTACTTAATTTTCCGATACACCCAAAAAGAACCATTCCATGGAATTCGATTAACTTGGCTTGCGGTACTTATGTCTATTTCCGTTTGCATCGTTTCACTCATCCGCGACACTCATTGGTTCTCAGACCTTCTAGGTGGAATTTTCTTGGGATCTTCCTTGCTGGTACTGATTATTGCCATTGACCGAAGCATTCCTTCGAAACGGCAGCCAAGCTGATGGCCGCTATAACTGGAATAGGTATTGATGTAGTTGATATCGAAAGGTTTCAACAATCACTAGATCGAACCCCTGCCATGCGCAATCGAATCTTCACTCCCAGTGAATCGGGCCTGAAGTTATCTTCCTTGGCGGCACGATTTGCGGCCAAAGAGGCCTTAGCAAAGGCGCTCAATGCAAAGACAGCGACATTTAATTGGCAAGAGGTAGAAATTGTTAATGAAGCCACCGGAAAGCCACTATTTCAATTTTATGGAGCATTAGCAGAGAAGCTGAGTGAATCAGTGGTTCATCTATCGCTTTCGCACGACGCGGGAATCGCCTCGGCTATGGTCATCGTTGAATCGAACCGTTCATGAGAGCTTGTGCCGAAATTGATTTAAGAGCGATTGCTCACAATATTGCTTTGATTCGAGCCAAAACGAAGGCTCAAATATTGGCAGTGGTCAAAGCTGACGCTTACGGTCACGGATTAATTCCTGTCGCCCGAACGGCAGTGGAGTCAGGGGCGCAGTGGCTTGGAGTCGCACTTTTAGAGGAAGCGATTGCGCTTCGTCAGGCCGGAATCGAAGTTCCGATCCTCGCTTGGTTGACAACCGCAGGTGATGATTTCGAAGCTGCCTTAAGAAACCATATCGACCTGTCAATTTCTTCTGTTGAAATATTTGACTTGGTTTTAGCCCAGGCAAGAAAAATTGGCGTAAAACCACGATTGCATTTTGAAGTAGATACCGGAATGAGCCGCGGTGGCTTCTTAGAGCAGTGGTCTGCATTTATTAATTCGGCGAAAGCAGCCGCAGACGAATTTACTTTGGTCGGACTCTGGTCTCACTTCGCCCGAGCCGATGAACCTGATGAGCCAATGAATCGAGTTCAGATAGAAGAATTTGAACACTTTCGATTCGAACTAGAGAGCGCTGGAATTAAGACAGAATATTTTCATCAAGCTAATTCCGCGGCGGCGCTTACCAATCCCCAATCGCACCGAGACATAGTTCGAATCGGGATTGCAATGTATGGATTAAGTCCAGATCTAGAGACAATGGGGGATTCCCAATCTTTAGGTTTAATTCCAGCAATGACTCTGAAATCTAGATTGGTGGTTGTGAAGAAAGTTCCCGCTGGTAGTTCTGTCGGGTATGGAGCTACGGCGCGTTTGGATCGGGATACCACCTTAGGTGTGGTCGCACTTGGGTATGCCGATGGAATCCCGCGCAATACTTCTTCGTCGGCCAAAGTATCTATAGCCGGCCAACTTGCTCCGGTAATTGGGCGAGTTTCTATGGATCAATTTGTCGTAGACCTTGGCCCTGATTCAATCGCCAAAACTGGTGACTGGGTCGAAATTTTTGGAAAAAGCGGTGCAAGTGTAGATACCTGGGCCAAAGCGGCTGGCACGATCAATTATGAGATTGTGACCCGAATCGGTCCGCGCGTGCCTAGAATCTATCTGCCTAACAATTAGGCAGATAGAAAGATCTGCCTAACACGTAGGCAGCGAGAGAGATGGACGGGGGCGACGATGGATAATCGATCGACCCTGCTTTCGATTGATTCTTTATCAGTCAGTTTCGGTGGATTGAAGGCGCTGGCCAATGTAAGCCTGGATTTACATGCAGGTGAAGTGGTTGGTTTGATCGGACCGAACGGAGCTGGCAAGACCACATTTTTTAATGCCTTATCTGGTTTAGTTTCCGTGGCCTCGGGCTCGCTTCGCCTTTACGATCAGGACCAGAAGTGGCCCCAACCTCATGACTTGGTAGATCTTGGAATAGCTCGAACGCTTCAAGGAGTCGGGCTATTTCCCGATCTGACCGTTTTGGAAAATGTCATGCTGGGCGCGACAAAATTTTCTGAAGGCGGACTGATTCGAGCCGCTCTAGGCCTAGAGGGTCGCACCGAAAGAAAGTTACAAACTCTTGCGATGAATGCGCTCGAGCGCGTGTACGCAGCGGGTATCGCGCACCAAAGAGTTGATTCATTGCCATATCCGGTCACCAAGAGAGTAGCGATTGCGCGCGCACTGGTGAGCGAACCAAAAATCCTTCTTCTCGATGAACCAGCAGGCGGATTAGGTATTCAAGATATCGATTGGATGAATGGACTGATTCGAAATCTTGCTCAAAATTGTGCGATTCTTCTGGTAGAACATCACATGGATGTGGTCATGTCAGTTTGTCACCGCCTTTACGTTCTTAACTTTGGCGAAGTCATCGCAAGTGGCGATGCAAAATCTGTACGAGAAAATCCTGATGTCGTTGCTGCTTATCTTGGAACTCAGGCGGTTCACTAATGTCAGGTTTAGTTGTCAACGATCTCCACGTTTTTCACGGTGCGATTCGAGCCGTGGATGGACTTTCTTTCTCGGTTGAGACCGGACAGTTGGCTGCGATCATCGGGGCAAATGGTGCTGGGAAAACTACGCTGCTTCGTGCATTGACTGGGCTGAAGAGTGTGCAATCGGGAAGTGCAACATGGAATGGAGAAAGCATGTTGCGACAAAAACCCGAAAATTTGGTGCGCCAAGGGATTGTTCATGTCTCAGATGGAAAATCGGTAATTCCAGAATTATCCGTGAAAGAAAATTTGGCCCTGGGTGGCTTGTGGCGACGCGACAAGAAAGATGTCGCCATCGTCACCAAAGAAGTTCTAGACCTCTTTCCAAGACTAGGTGAGCGAATGTCTCAAAGTGCCGACACTCTCTCTGGTGGGGAGCGACAAATGTTGGCGATTGGACGCTCATTGATCTCACGACCATCGTTGTTGTTACTTGACGAACCCTCGTTAGGTCTTGCGCCATTGGTAATTGAGCAAATCTTTCAGGCAATTAAATCGCTCCAAGCTCGACTTAATTTAACCGTGGTACTTGTTGAACAAAATGCCATGGGTGCGTTACGAATTGCCGACATCGGTGTCATAGTTAACCTGGGTCGTTTGGTTACCGTCGGTCCTTCGCAAGAACTCATTAATAACCCCGCCCTTCGAGCCGCTTACCTGGGGTACTAATGAGCCGCATCATAAACACGCTTCTCATCGGAATCAGTGGTGGTTCTATTTATAGTTTGATGTCTCTCGCACTTGTTCTAGTGTGGAGATCGACTCGAGTTGTGAATTTTGCTCAGGCAGGTCAAGCGATTCTTTCTACCTATATTGGTTATGTAGTCGTAACCCATACGGATAACTATTGGCTCGCTTTCCCGGTGGCGCTGTTGAGCGGTGCTCTGATTGGTGCACTGGTTGATATTTTCCTCATTCGGATTTTGGCAAGACGGGCCAATAGCGGACCAGTTGCTGCCATTGCACCAGTTATCGCCACATTAGGTTTGTTAGGTCTTATCCGAGCCATCGTGGGAATGATCTGGGGTGGCGATTTACGGCGATTCAAATTGCCAGTCACCAATCATGGATTTACCTTTGGACACACCACCATTCCCTTTGCGCCAATTAATTTATTAATTGTTGTTACCACCGTGATTGTGATGCTGATCTTTTCAGTAATATTCCAGCGAACAAATTTGGGTCTTGCCCTTCGGGCATCTGCCTTTTCACCAGAGATTGCCCGCTTAGCAGGAGTCCGAGTCGATCTCACCCGAACAATTGGTTGGGCATTTGCAGGTGCCGCTGGTGCGATCGCGGGAGTGTTAGTCACGCCTACAAATTATCTCTCTCCGAATTCTCTTGATCTGCTTCTTGTGTCAGGTTTTGTTGCTGCTGTTATTGGTGGTTTAGAAAGTTTAATCGGGGCCGCATTGGGTGGCTTAGTTCTTGGCATCAGTTTGGCCTTTGTCCTTGAATACATCAGCAGCTCCTTGGCATTTCCAGTCGCATTTGTTGTGTTGATGGCGGTTCTACTCATTAAACCTGCCGGGCTATTTGGCGGGAAGCGAGTTCGAAGTGCTTAAACGTAAACCGACAACTCAGGTTCAAATTGATATGGACAAAAATATCGCGCGACGAAAAATAATTGGTGCTGCCTTCTTTATATTTCTGGGGATTGCGCTATACGTCGCCAGCAATATTGTTGATGAACTTCGGGTGTATCAAGGTGCAACCGTTGCGGTTTATGTAGTTGCGATTTCATCGATCATTTTATTGACGGGATACTCAGGGCAGATTTCATTAGGTCATGGCGCTTTGATGGCGGTCGGTGCCTATGCTGCGGTCCTTTCGCGAAATTATTGGAACTTTCCAATTCCGCTGACTTTTGCAGTTGCGGTACTTGCGGCGGCACTTTTCGGGGCGCTCCTGGGTATGGCGGCTGGTCGCCTCTCCGGTCCGTATCTGGCTGGAACGACTTTGGCTTTGGCGGTAGGTCTGCCATCCCTGGCCAATCAATTCAAAATTCTCGGTGGTGAAGAGGGTCTGACATATGACGTCGGCTTCCCGCCACTTGCCCTGGGTCAAGATTTCACGCAATACAAGTGGTTCTTCTGGATCGCCGCCCTAGCCGCCCTAGCCGCCACTTGGGTGATTTTCAACGTTTTAGGGAGCCGATATGGTCGCCAATGGCGGGCGCTACGCTCAAATCCGACGGCTGCGGCCCTTCTAGGCGTTCATGTTGCCCGTTCTAAAGTTCTGGCCTTCACCATTAG
This sequence comes from uncultured Actinomycetes bacterium, assembly GCA_903850565.1. Taxonomy (GTDB): domain Bacteria; phylum Actinomycetota; class Actinomycetes; order Nanopelagicales; family Nanopelagicaceae; genus CAIMZW01. The sequence continues at coordinate 26,344 of CAINLV010000027.1, read as the reverse complement.
CTCTGGAGTAGCTGGCCTAGCCGGTGCGCTAATGAGTATGACCATCAGTTTGGTGACCCCCAGCGCCTTCCCGCTATCCCTCTCTTTTGCAATTGTGACAGGTGCGGTGCTTGCGGGGGTGACCCTACTCACAGGTAGCATTGTGGGAGCAGTAGTTCTGGTTGCAATCCCAGAAGTCACGGCAGCGTTGGCAACGCACCTGGGCGGCTCTGAGAAAGTGACTTCAAACCTTCCGGGGTTGATGATGAGTGCGTTGTTGATTCTTTCGGTTCTTTTTTTTCCAAACGGACCGCAACTTCATCGACGTAAGACTCGAAAGAGTTAGCGCAAGCCTCTCGTTTTCCTCGCGTTAGGAAGTATGCAGTTCGTTCTACAACTACATAATAAATAGGTAGTTCCTCTATACCCTCAATGGAAGGAAACACATGTTCGCATTACGACGCACGAAGCGCGGAGTCCTTGCTTCTGCGACGCTTGCAGTTAGCGCATTGGCGATATCGGCCATACCGGCGCAGGCGTTTAGTGTTCACGCGGAGACTGGCGTGACAGCTACACAGATCAAACTCGGCATCACGATTCCCTTAACTGGAAGCGCAGCTCCTGGTTACAGCAAGATTCCATCTGCCATGCAGGCATATTTTAATTATGTCAATGACAACGGTGGCGTATATGGTCGAAAGATCTCCTTAGTTGTCAAAGATGATGCATATCTTCCGACCTTGGCGGTTGCGAAAACAAATGAATTAATCTTGAAAGACAAAGTATTTGCAGTTGTTGGAGCTCTTGGTACGGCCAACAATAAAGCGGTCGCAAAGTCAGTCAACTTGGGACGACGCGGAATTCCAGATTTGTTCGTTAATACTGGTTACAGCGGATTCGCAGATGCAAAGAAGTATCCAACTACTTTCTCACTCTTTCCTTCCTACATCATGGAGGCCAAGATTATGGGTCAGTACATCAAGGAGAATTTTGCTGGTAAAAAACTTGGTTTAATTTATCAGGATGACGACTTCGGAACTGATGCGCTTGTCGGATTTAAACAAGCCGGCGTCAAATTTGATGTATCAGTTCCATACGCTTCTGGTTCACAGAGTGCTCAATCTGCACAAGGTTGGATCGGCAAGTTGAAGGCCGCCGGCGCTGAAGTGGTTGTTATGTTTGGCGTAACTACGGCATCAGGTGCTGCTCTTGCAACAGCTGCTGCCATGGCATACAAAGCCCAATGGATTCTCGGATCAGTAGGCGGCGACGCAACAACTCTCAAGGCAGTTGGCGTTCCTGCATATGTTCTCACCGGAGCGATGGGGGCTTCATTCCTACCTGCACCGACCGACACCACGGATGAGTATGTGAAATTCTTCCAAGGCATCAACACTAAATACAACGGTGATGCAGTATTTGATAACAACGTATTAGTTGCCATGAATACTGCAATGATGGCGGTCCAGGCGCTTCGCGCTGGTGGCAAGAATCTCACTCACGCAAGTGTTATGTCAGGCTTAGAAAACTCTGGTTCTTCTTTTGCCAGTGCCTCTCTATCTCCGATCAATTATGCATCAGGTGTGCATGTTGGCTATAGCGGATATTGGTTTGGTACCTACAACTCTGCTGGCGAATTAAAGCCAAATGGTGGTGCATATTCTGTTTACACCACTGACTCAGGCGCAGGTGCGATCGTTAAATCAACGTTTAAGCGCCCTGCACTTCCTGCTAACGGATTGCCAACAAACTAATGAGGACCTTAACTATGAAGAAGAAGATATCGATTCTCGCAGTTAGTGCATTGGCTAGCCTTGCACTTTCTGTTCTTCCATCTGCTGCACATGCAGATGCTCCTACCTGCGCCACCGCTAACTTCGTAACAAGTTGCCAAGGTGCTACTTCCGACGGAGCGCTCTATGCAATGAGCGTTCCTGCGAATTTCAATGGAACATTAGTTCTTTACTCCCACGGCTATCGCTACCCAGTTGATATCCCAGCGGGTATTCCACTTGTTGGCGGATACAAAGTTGTTAAAGTTGCAGAACCAGCTCCTTCGGCAGCAGTTGCTAAGTACTTGCTTGGCAAAGGTTTCGGAATTGCCGGATCTGGCTTTGCGGTTGAAGGTTGGAATGCTGATTCCGGAATCAAAACCGATACCGAACTAATAGCAACTTTCAAAGCTCAATTCCCAACCACAACAAAGGTTGTCGCGTGGGGTTCATCTTTGGGTGGATTTATCACTCAAGGATTAGCTGAACAACATCCAGATCTCATTAGTGCAGCTGCGCCAATGTGTACTGTGGCTGGTTCTGTTGAAGGCGAACTCACTATGGCTGCCGATGTTCTATGGGGAATGAAGACATTCTTCGACCCAACCATTAAGGGCCATAACTATTCGGCTGGAGCTGCCGGATACGGCGAAGCGATGGGCGATCTAGTTAAGGTCTTCACCGTGCTTGGAAAACTTCAAGCAGGTGTAGCTTCCGGAGCTTGGCCAGATAGCGCTGGCCCAGCAGGAACTGCGCTATCTGCTATTCCTTCCCGATCAGCACTTTTACTTGTTGGACTTATGTCTGGCTTGCCAGCACAGAGCATGCACTTTGATGCCACATCTGGACCTGGACCAAAGAATTCAGCTTCGTATACCTCCTTCGCATTGGCGGCCAGCCCAGCACTTGCTGTTCTAGAAAATATTGCCAACGCAGCAGTTCTTGGCGTCTTAGCAACATATGACGTTGAGCAACAAGCTGGTGGCGCTGTTATCGACAACTCCAAGACTGATTACGCGGCCCGAATCGAATCTGAGGCAGTTTCCAATAACGCTGCACTCAGTGGAAACACCGCTATTGGTGGAATGCTTTCATTCCTAAATCCTGCCAATCCAGCCGCTCCTCGTTGGACAGCTGACCCAGCAGCAGTGATAAAGATGCGAGCACTTGCATCTCACACCGGCAAGATCAATGTTCCTACCATTGCGTTGGCAAACGTTGCCGATCCAGCAGTTCCTGCTGGAAACGTTCAATGGTTGGCTGATCGTTATGCCGAGCAATACGCACATGCCAAGGGTGTAGCAATGGCTACCTTCAGCAAGACTGGTACCTACACCGCAGTTCGCAAGTCATTCCTTGCGGTCTGGTCAGTGCCTCCTACAACATATACAAAGTTCACCAATACCGGTGCCCCAGATACCAGCGGTCCTGCCGCCAACGGAACTGGCCACTGTGGTTATACGGACAAGCAATTGATGGCCATTGTTGACTTAGCCACCAATGCCGCTGCTACCGGAAAACTTATGTCTGGTGGACCTCTTTATACCGTTATCCGAAAGGCCGGCGGGTTGTCGATCGACCCAGAGTTCCGCGCCCCATTGCTCAAGTTCTATAACGAGCAATAAAAAACAAAGAAAGTAAGCAAAGCGGGCCTGGCGAAATTGCCGGGCCCGCTTTGGCGTTAACCTGCACCTGTGGCTACTGTCATCGAATCTGCCGAGGCCATGTTTGAGTGGGGCCGTAACTTAGGTGCGCTATTGCATCCCGGAGATGTCCTGGTTCTGACTGGTCCATTGGGTGCTGGAAAAACCTTGTTGACACAAGGGATAGGTGCAGCACTTGGTATCAAAGGAATTACCTCGCCCACCTTCGTTATCTCCAGAATTCACCAAGGAGTTCATCCACTTGTTCATGTCGATGCTTACCGTCTCACCGGAGACCCAGCGGCGCTTTTTGATGATTTGGATTTAGAGAGCCTTATTGAAAAAAGTATCGTCGTTATTGAATGGGGCGAAACTTTCGCATCCAGAATTGCAGACGAATATTTAAATATTGTTATCGATTACGGGACCGTTGAAGATCAACGAATAATTACCGTGACTGGCGTTGGCATGAGATGGGGCGAATTCAATTTATGAGTATTAGCCTGGTCATCGATACCTCCACCCAACGTACCGCCGTGGCAATTATTCAAGACGGTCGAATGATCGTTGAGCTTCATCATGATGATGCGCTTGCGCATGGCGAAATACTTCCTCGCTTAGTCGAAAAGGTTTTGATGGAAAGTTCCCATGTTGACCAAGTTATTGTCGGCATGGGACCAGGTCCGTTTACTGGGCTGCGGGTAGGCATCGCCTTCGCTCAGAGTTTTGCATTGGCTCGCAACATTCCTTGGCTCGGAGTTTGCTCTCTGGATGGAATTGTCCCTGCAGTTGAGCCGGATTCGACTGGAGAATATTTAGTAGCAACCGATGCTCGCCGAAAGGAAATCTTTTGGGCTAGATATAAGAACGGTCTGCGAATGTGCGAACCCCACGTAGGCGCTCCCCAAACTTTGAAACTCTTGAAGCTTCCGGCTTTTGGTGAAGGAGCGCAGAAATACAAATTTAGTTCCAACTCTGACCTGCTTTATCCCCAACCAGCTCTCTTGGAAAAGGTAAGTGTAGATGGACCACTTTATACAACTCCTATCTACGTCCGCCGACCAGATGCGTTTTCGGCACCAGTAGGTGTCAGCTTTAGAGCCATGAATTATGCGGACCTGGTGAGCGTTTTTGATATTGAAATAAAAACGTATCTTGATGACCCTTGGTCCATGGCACAATTGAAGGAGGAATTAGCAGGAAAGAATCGCTGGTACTTCGTCGCTGAATCTGAAAATCAAGTCGTCGGTTACGTCGGAGCGCTACATGCTGGTGGAATCACTGATGTTTTGACGCTCACTGTACGTTTGGATTATCAGCGAAAAGGCATCGGTCGCGAATTACTTCGACGCCTTATTGATTGGGCTAGAGTCCAAAAAGCTGAGGCAATAATGTTGGAAATGCGCGAAGGTAATTCGCAGGCGCAACCTCTTTACGTAGATTTTGGGTTTGTCGAATTAACTAAGCGAGACAATTATTACGGGCCAGGAATTACCGCCATCATTATGCGAAAAGATTTAGCATGAACGTGGATGGGGTCGTTCTCGGGATAGAAACATCGTGTGATGAAACCGCCGTTGGAATTGTTCGCGGTCGAAAGTTACTTGCCAATGTAATTTCTTCCAGCGTTGACGAGCATGCCAAATTTGGCGGTGTTGTCCCAGAAATCGCAAGTCGGGCCCACCTAGAAGCAATGCCAGCAATCATTTCCACGGCCCTAGATGATGCCGGCCTGACTCTTGCCGATGTTGATGCCGTTGCCGTCACCGCCGGACCAGGTTTGATCGGAGCGCTCTTAGTTGGAGTGAGTTCGGCTTCAGCACTTTCTGTGGCTCTCAATAAACCGCTCTACGGGGTCAATCATTTATCTGCACATATTGCGGTGGATTGCTTGGGGACGACTGGTCCGTTGCGGCCAAGCATCGGGCTCTTAGTCAGTGGCGGTCACAGTTCGATTTTGCAGATCAACGACATAACTACAGATGTGCATACTCTGGGTCAGACCATGGACGATGCTGCTGGCGAAGCCTTCGATAAAATTGCTCGGATTTTGAACTTGGGTTTTCCAGGTGGCCCTGCCATTGATCGGGAAGCCAAGTTGGGTTCGGGCGCTGCCATCGCCTTCCCGCGAGCGCTCATGCAGGGCGATGATCTAGTTGAGCACCCCTTCGATTTTTCCTTCTCTGGTTTGAAGACTGCGGTCTCTCGCTATCTACAGGCCACCCCGGATTTCATTCGTGCCGATGTCGCAGCTTCTTTCCAGGAGGCGGTGGTGGATGTATTGCTACGAAAGGCAATCAGAGCCTGCCAAGAGTCCGGGATCGATTCGCTAGTGATCGCCGGCGGGGTTGCCGCAAATTCCAGATTGCGGGAAGAGGCGGTACTTCGCTGCCACCGGGCCGGAATTGAGCTAAGAACCCCAGAGATCGGGTTGTGCACCGATAATGGCGCCATGGTTGCCGCCTTGGGTTCCTTAGCCCTGAGCGCCGGAATCGCCCCCTCTCTCACTGGGTTGTCAGCCAGTTCCAGTCCAGGCATTGAGCGGATCATCTGGCAATAAGGGCGATGCCCATCATTTCAAATTGACCAAGGTAGGTGCCCCCCTTTAGAGTTTGGTTAGCACTCTCGGGCCTAGTCTGCTAATTCGCTTAGGTCTGAGCAGGAAAGCAGTTACATCCACTTTATAAGTAAGAAGGAGCGCACACATGGCCGTTGCCATTAAGCCACTTGAAGATCGCATTGTTGTTAAGGCCAATGAGGCCGAGCAAACCACTGCATCAGGTTTGGTTATTCCAGATACCGCCAAAGAGAAGCCACAAGAGGGAACTGTTATTGCAGTTGGCCCAGGTCGCTTCGATGATGGTGTTCGCACCCCTATGGACGTTCAGGTCGGCGATGTAGTTCTGTACAGCAAATACGGCGGAACTGAAGTTAAGTACAACAATGAGGAGTACTTAGTTCTCTCAGCTCGCGATGTATTAGCAATTATTGAGAAGAAGTAATAGCGGATGGGTAAAAGTCTGCACTTTGACGAGACCGCTCGTCGGGCGATGGAACGCGGAGTCAACATTCTTGCTGACACCGTCAAGGTAACCATTGGACCTAAGGGTCGCAATGTGGTTATCGGGAAATCTTTTGGTGCCCCACTTATTACAAACGATGGCGTAACCATCGCAAAGGAGATTGAACTCTCCGATCCAGCCGAAAATATGGGCGCTCAGTTAGTTAAGCAAGTTGCTGAGAAGACCAACGATGTCGCCGGTGATGGAACTACTACCGCAACAGTTTTGGCACAAGCCATGGTTAAAGAAGGTCTGCGCAACCTTGCTGCAGGTGCTCAACCTATGGATCTCAAGGCCGGAATCGAAGCTGCTGTTCGCGCCATTACTGAAGAACTTCGAAAGAACTCAACCGCAGTCAGTGAGAAATCACAGATTGCCGATGTCGCAACAATTTCTGCCCAAGACAAGGCGATTGGCGATTTGATCGCTGAGGCCATGGACAAGGTCGGCAAAGATGGCGTCATCACTGTTGAAGAATCTTCTACCACCGGTTTGGAACTTGATTTCACCGAAGGTATGCAATTCGACAAGGGTTACATCTCACCTTATTTTGTAACTGATTCAGATCGTATGGAGACAGTTTTAGAAGATGCCTATGTCTTAATCTCAGGCGGAAAGATTTCTGCCCTAAACGACATCCTTCCGGTTCTTGAGAAAGTTGCTCAATCTAATAAGCCACTTTTGATTATCGCCGAAGATGTTGAAGGCGAAGCTCTTTCTACCTTGGTAGTTAACCGCATGCGTGGCACTTTCACTTCAGCAGCCGTTAAGGCTCCTGGCTTCGGTGATCGTCGTAAGGCAATGTTGCAAGATATTGCAATTTTGACTGGCGGACAGGTTATTACTGCTGAAGTTGGTCTCAAGTTAGATCAGGTAACTCTTGATCTTCTTGGTCGCGCTCGCCGAATCGTTATCACCAAGGACAACACCACAATTGTGGATGGATCTGGCGATAAGGCTGAGGTTGCTGCTCGCGTTAGCGAAATTCGCAATGAAATCGCAACCACGGATTCCGATTGGGATCGCGAAAAACTTCAAGAGCGTGTTGCAAAACTTGCTGGTGGAGTTTGCGTAATCAAGGTTGGCGCACACACTGAAGTTGAACTCAAAGAGAAGAAGCACCGTCTTGAAGATGCGATTTCTGCAACTCGAGCCGCTGTTGAAGAAGGTATTGTCGTTGGTGGCGGCGCTGCACTCGTGCATGCTGCAGCCGCTCTAGACAATGATCTTGGCTTCGAAGGAGATGCAGCAGTTGGTGTTCGACTTGTTCGCAAAGCATGCGATGAGCCACTTCGATGGATTGCTGAAAATGCCGGTCAAGAAGGCTACGTAGTTGTTGCCAAGGTTCGTACCTTGAAGCCAAATGAGGGTTACAACGCAGGAACCGATGAATATAGCGATCTTGTAAAAGATGGCGTTATCGATCCAGTGAAAGTTACTCGTTCGGCTCTAGCTAACGCAGCTTCCATTGCAGCCATGTTTATTACTACCGAAGCAATGGTCTTCGAAACACCTGAAGAGAAGAAGGAAGAAGCCGCAGGACATGGTCATAGCCATGGACCTGGTGGACATTCTCACTAAGTATCATCGGGCAAATGCTCAAAGTGGACCTACCTTTTGGTGGGTCCACTTTTTTGCTTTAATGTTTGAGAGTGAACCTGGAATCAGATGGTGCGAAAGAGTTGATGACCTTATGCATTGACTTTGGGGGAATGAGTGTCAAGAGTTCAGTTCTTGATTCTGCAGGAACGTTACATTCACAAGCGCTCCAAATTCCCACTCCGTATCCATTTGCTCCAGCCACCCTCTTAGAATTGCTCGACACCATTTCCAGGCAATCGCCTCACTTTGATCGCATCACAATCGGTATGCCTGGAATGATTCGCCATGGCGTGGTTGTGCACACTCCACACTATATAAATACTCGCGGACCCCGAACCAAAGTAGATCCGGAATTACAAAAACTTTGGGGTGGTTTTGATGTGGCCCAAGCTGTTAAGGATAAATTTCGTCTGCCGACTTTGGTTTTCAACGATGCGGAGATTCATGGCGCAGGAGTTGTTGTGGGTTCAGGCTTGGAAGTTGTCCTGACCTTGGGAACTGGGCTGGGTTTTGCGATGTTTGATGGCGGAAAATTGGCACCTCACATTGAACTCTCCCATGCACCGATTAGAAGATCGACCAGTTACGACACCTGGATCGGAGAACATGAACGCCGTCGATTAGGTGATTCTTTTTGGTCTCGCCGAATTAGGGCGATGGTTGCGGATTTGTACCCGGTCTTTCATTGGGATCGCCTCTACATTGGCGGCGGAAATTCCCGTCGAATCAAAACCGAAGTCCTGGCCACTTTGGGCGAAGAAGTGGTGATCGTTCCCAACAGCGCCGGAATCATAGGGGGAGTAAGGGCTTGGAGTTTATTTTCTCATTAAATTCTCACCCGCCCGTTTTAATCTAAAGCGGTGAGATGGAAGTTCGTTCCGAAGCAGACCTCCTTGCTCGTTGCGCTTCTCCTCTGCATCGCCTTACTTCTTAACTTCCAGAGCAATTCTCTGGCTGATTCACCCACACCCATGCCATCAGAATCAGCATCAGCAACGCCCACACCCATGCCATCAGAATCAGCATCAGCAACGCCCACACCTTCCATAACGGCATCTGCGGAGGCCACTGCGCTCTCACTTACAAAACTTCCCGCCTTGGTGGATATTGCAGTTCCTAAAATATTAAAGCCTTCGATAGCCACAGCAAAGCAGGATCGTCCTACTCCTTACTTGGATAAGTGCCACACTCAACAAGACCTCACTGCTTCGGAATCTGATTGTCACTATGGCAATAAAGATTCGGATCAAAATATTGTTTTATTTGGAGATAGTCACGCACTCTCGTGGTTTCCTGCGATTCAAAAATTGGCACAGGCTAAGGGTTGGAGTTTCTATTCACTCACGATGTCCTCTTGTTGGCCCGCCAATATTCCAGCTTGGAATTCAACTACTAATCGATTGATGCAAGTGGCAATGTTTTAACTGGCGCGATTCGAACCGCCGCCTGGGAAAAGGGAATCACAACTACGATTTCGCAATTGAAGAGCGCCACTAAGAAAGTTGTTTATTTAGCTGATACGCCGATTTCTATATTTAACGTTCCAGATTGTTTAGCCGCGCATAAGAAAAGCGTGGCTGCATGTAGCACGCCATACGCTCGTGCGGTCAATGTCGATTGGATTTCTGAAGAGAAAAAGATTGCTATTGGCCAAGGGATAACTTTTGTAGATCCAACTCCATGGATTTGTAAGACCGATCCATGTTCGCCAATTTCGGGGAACTACCTAATTTTTGTAGACGGCGGTCATCTCACAGCCACTTTTGCCAAAACTTTAGAGTCGCCTCTGTGGAAAGAACTGACAGAATAAAATTTAAAACAATAAAAGTAAGTTGAGTTCGATTCTTAAGATGCTGAAGAAAAGGGAAGGGCTTGTTCTGCCACTAATTCGCGACCGAGAATTACGGCACGATCATCTTCGGAGAGGCCACCCCAAATACCGTAAGGCTCTTGAACCGAAAGCGCGTGGGTCCGACAGGCAACGATGACCGGGCAAGAAGCGCAAATTGCTTTAGCTGCATTTTCACGATTTCGTCGACGTGGGCCACGTTCTCCATCTGGATGGAAGAACATCTCGGTAGGAAGATCCTGGCAGGCACCGCGTTGTTGCCATTCCCAAGCCGATGCGACGGGTTTTGGAAGTCTGGAAATTTCGGTCATAGTCGGAGCCTACAATCGTTTCATAGGTTGTTCAAGTTCCTTCGTGGAGATCTTTGGGCTAGCACTCGTATTTCCCGAGATAACGCTTTTTGCGCCGCTTTTCTTCCATTTCAGGTAGAGAAAAATGGCAAGGTCAAGGAACATGAGCACATGAAGTCAGGAACTGGTGCTCCGATCGAGCTAAGCGAGCCCTCCCTTACCGTTGCAGCGGTTGCTCGCCAACTTGGCGTGGCTCCTTCAACGCTTCGAACCTGGGATCGCCGGTATGGCCTTGGCCCAAGTAGCCACCAAGATGGCACCAATCGCCGCTACAGCAGTGAAGATCTAGCTCGGCTCTTGATTATGCGCCGCCTCATTGTGCTGGGGGTTCCCCCGGCCCAGGCAGCCGAACAAGCCAATAACTCCGCGGGAGCTGGTTCTGGCGAAGTTGCCGCTCTGGTTGATACGCCACCAGCGGTGAAATCCGAAGGTGAGCAAGCTAGCCAGGCGGCCATTGTGGATATTTTGGTTCGAGCGGCTCGGGTCTTTGACCAAGAGTTGCTGGAAACCATCCTCCGCCGGGAGTTGGCTGCCCGCGGCGTGGTCAGAACTTGGAATGACCTTTTGGTTCCACTCCTTACCCAAGTCGGCGCTATCTGGGAGAAGAGTGGCGCGGGAATTGAGGTAGAACACCTTCTTAGTGAAATTGTGAAGCGAGTATTGGCCGAACCACTCAATAACCTCAAAGCCCCACTTAACTCTCGTCCCGTTCTTTTAGCCTGTGTCGGGGAGGAGAACCATTCCTTGGCGATTAGAGCCCTCGCCGCGGCGTTAGCGGAGAGTCAGATTGAATCCCAATTTCTCGGCGCCAGAACGCCGCAAGTAGCCCTCAATGAAGTCATTCGTCGAGTCGCACCACCGGCAATATTCCTCTGGGCACAGCTACGTGAGAACGCGGATTTAACTTTTATCCATGACATTCCATCGATTCGACCTGCGCCCAGAATAATCGTCGGTGGTCCAGGCTGGCTCGGCACATCCTGTGAGCGGGCGATCTACGCCGCCGACTTAGCCAGCGCGCGCTCGGAAATCTCTCGAGCAGTTGGGCTCTGAGCCTGCCACTAGACTTCGCCAATGCGAGGTACCAAAAAATGCTAGATGGGGTGCGCGACAAGGTCGTGATGCTGGGGCTTACTTATGACGATGTGCTCCTGCTTCCTGATGCATCCGAAGTAGTCCCTAGCGAAGTAGATACTTCCACCCGCCTGACCCGCAAAATCTTGCTCAAAGTTCCCCTGATCTCCTCTGCGATGGATACCGTCACCGAATCAGTGATGGCCATTGCTATGGCAAAAGCTGGCGGAATCGGAATCGTTCATAGGAATTTGCCCGTTGAAGATCAGGTTAAGCATGTCATTGCGGCGAAGAAACTCGGACTTGTTGGAGCTGCGGTCGGCGTCGGCGATGATGGTTTTGCCAGAGCCAGCGCATTAATCGAAGCCGGTGTAGATGTTGTTGTCGTAGATACCGCGCACGGACACCATCGAGCAGTCTTGGATGCAATTGCTCGAATCAAAAAGCTTTTTCCTCACATTGAAATTATTGGCGGAAATGTTGCAACGCGAGCTGGTGCACAGGCGCTTATCAATGCTGGGGTGGATGCCGTAAAAGTCGGAGTTGGGCCAGGTTCAATCTGTACCACCCGCGTCGTTGCTGGCGTAGGTGTACCTCAGGTTAGTGCCATCATGGAAGCGCATAAAGCTTGCGTCAAAGCCGACATCCCACTTATTGCTGATGGTGGGCTTCAATATTCAGGCGACATCGCAAAAGCAATTGTTGCAGGTGCTGACACCGTGATGCTTGGTTCGCTTCTGGCTGGTTGCGATGAATCGCCAGGAGAATTAGTGGAAATTCAAGGTCGAAAATTTAAGGCGTATCGCGGAATGGGATCTCTAGGTGCAATGCAATCTCGAGGCGAGCAGAAGTCCTATTCAAAAGATCGATACATGCAAGATGATGTTTTGTCTGAAGATAAATTGGTACCAGAAGGAATCGAAGGCAAGGTCGCCTATCGTGGTTCAGTCGCTCAGGTGGTTCACCAACTTGTTGGCGGACTTCGTTCGGGTATGGGTTATGCCGGAGCAGCAACAATCGAAGATTTGCAGCGCAATGGCCAACTTATTCAGATTACTTCTGCAGGGTTGCAAGAAAGCCACCCACATGACATTTTAGATATTGCCGAAGCCCCAAATTACAGTCGTAAGGGAAGTAAGTAGATATGAACGAGATAGAGATCGGTCCTGGCAAGCGCGCTCGCATTGCTTATTCTTTTGATGACATCGCAATTGTCCCCAGTCGCCGAACCCGTGACCCTGAAGAAGTTTCTATTAGTTGGCAGATCGATGCCTACAAGTTTGATCTCCCCTTCTTGGCAGCGCCAATGGACTCAGTGGTTTCACCTGAGACTGCGATTGCTATCGGCAAATTAGGTGGAGTAGGAGTCCTTAATTTAGAAGGCCTCTGGACTCGACATGAAAATCCTAGAATTCAATTGGGTGAGATCGCATCTATGCCTCAGGAACAAGCAATCCGCAGAATGCAAGAACTTTATTCAGCCCCGATTATTCCTGAATTAATAAAGCAGCGAATTTCTGAAATCAGAAGTGCTGGCGTAACGGTTGCCGGAGCACTCTCGCCGCAACGAACTGCCGAACTTCATAAAGTTGTTGTCGATGCTGGCGTTGATTTATTTGTTATTCGTGGGACAACAGTTAGCGCCGAACATGTCGCCACAAAAAATGCGGCCTTGAATCTTAAGAAATTTATTTACGAACTCGATGTTCCGGTGATTGTTGGCGGATGTGCAACGGGAACCGGTGCATTGCACTTGATGCGCGCAGGAGCAGCCGGAGTTCTAGTGGGATTCGGCGGAGGCGCCGCTCACACAACCCGAACCGTTCTTGGAATTGCTGTGCCTATGGCTTCGGCGGTTGCTGAAGTTGCCTCGGCGCGCCGCGATTACATGGATGAGTCAGGTGGTCGTTACGTACACGTGATTGCTGATGGTTCGGTTGGCCGCAGTGGTGATATTGCCAAAGCTATTGCTTGTGGTGCTGATGCAGTGATGATGGGGTCACCGCTTTCCAGAGCCATCGAAGCTCCTGGAAAAGGCTGGCATTGGGGTTCTGAAGCACACCATGCCGAACTTCCTCGCGGAGACAGAGTCCATGTCGGAACGGTCGGCACACTAGAAGAAATTTTGACCGGCCCTTCACGCACTGCCGATGGATCCATGAACCTATTCGGCGCACTTCGCCGAGGAATGGCCACCTCTGGTTATTCGGATCTTAAAGAATTCCAAAAGGTAGAGGTTGTCATTCACCGTGCATAATGCGGCGCCTACGGAACAAGAATTAGTTCTTGTCGTCGATTTCGGTGCTCAATACGCACAATTAATTGCCCGAAGAGTTCGGCAAGCTCAGGTTTATTCTGAAATTGTCCCTTCTTCGATTTCCGCTGCTGCCATAGCTGCAAAGAAACCGAAAGCAATCATTCTCTCGGGTGGACCTGCAAGTGTGTATGCCGAGGGTGCACCAACTTTTGATAAAGAGATCTTCGCATTGAACATTCCTATTTTTGGAATTTGTTATGGATTCCAAGTTATGGCTGCTGCCCTTGGTGGAGTAGTGACTCAAACTGGAAATTCTGAATATGGAAGAACGCTCCTGCGTCGTAACGGAAGTTCTCAATTACTAAATCACATCCCCGAAGAATTTAATGTGTGGATGAGCCACGGAGACAGTGTCACTAGCGTTCCATCTGGCTTTATTTCAACAGCCCAAACAGACTCAACTCCAATTGTTGCCTTCGAAAGTACAGACGCTTACCTTGCCGGAGTGCAATTTCACCCGGAAGTTTTGCACTCAGAAAATGGCCAAGAAATATTGCGCCATTGGCTCATCGATATTGTCGGGTGTGCTCCGATTTGGAATCCGGAAAATATCGTTGCCACCGAAGTGGAAAAGATTCGAAATATTGTTGGCGACAAGCGAGTCCTCTGCGGGCTTTCTGGTGGGGTCGATAGCGCGGTTGCTGCCGCAATCGTTCAGCGTGCAATTGGCTCGCAACTTACTTGTGTATTTGTAGATCATGGATTGTTGCGTGAAGGCGAAGCCGAACAAGTCGAGCGCGATTTCGTTGCAGCCACCGGGGTATCGCTCAAGGTGGTTGATGCAAAAGCTCGATTTATGGAGCGTCTATCTGGTGTGACAGATCCAGAGGAAAAGCGAAAGATTATTGGCGCTGAATTCATCAGAGCATTCGAAAGTGCGGCACGGGAAGTCTCCCAAGACGAGGCGATTGATTTCTTAGTCCAAGGCACGCTCTATCCAGATGTTGTGGAGTCTGGCGGGGGAACGGGAACGGCAAATATTAAGTCCCATCACAATGTTGGTGGACTGCCTGATGATCTGCAATTCACGCTCATTGAGCCGCTTCGGACCCTATTTAAGGATGAAGTTCGGGAAGCGGGCTTGGAGTTGGGATTGCCTGGCGAGATCGTCTGGCGGCAACCATTTCCAGGTCCGGGCCTGGCAATTCGAATAGTCGGTGAAGTTACTGAGAATCGACTTACAATCTTGAGAAAAGCCGATTTCATCGCCCGACAGGAATTAAAATTAGCAGGTCTAGATCGATCGATTTGGCAGTGTCCGGTCGTCCTTCTCGCTGACGTACGAAGCGTTGGCGTTCAAGGCGACGGCCGAACTTATGGTCATCCGATTGTTCTCAGGCCAGTCTCAAGTGAAGATGCTATGACTGCTGATTGGAGCCGAGTTCCGTACGATGTGTTGGAGAAGATTTCAACACGGATTACAAACGAGGTACGGGATGTAAACCGGGTCGTTTTAGATATCACATCTAAACCTCCTGGAACTATTGAATGGGAGTAGTGATGCGAAAGAGAACGGCAATAGTTGCTATTGCTTTCATCTCGACATCCCTGCTTTCCTCATATGTATTTGCAACTAGTTCCTATGCTTCAGAGAAGAAACCATCCAATACCGGTGCAACTAGCGCAACCTTGTCGACCAAGAGCAAAGTAGCAAAAGCGCTCTGCCGCACGACAGATGCCATCCCGCATTTCCCACAGCCCTTAGCAGCTCCGCGAATCGGCAAACGCGAAAAAGTTCAGCGAAATGTCACCATCACTTTTAAAACTAATTGTGGGGATATTGTCGTATACGCCGATGCAGCGAAAGCGCCGTTGACCGTTCGAGCACTTGCGATGTTAGCAACTGCCGGATTTTATGATCAATCCCTCTGTCACCGTTTAACAACCACCGGAATCTTTGTGCTGCAGTGTGGCGATCCAACTGCTTCTGGCCGAGGTGGACCGGCATTTATGATTCCTGATGAATTTGTTCCACAGGAAGTGGCAAATAATTACCCCGCTGGTTCCGTAGCTATGGCTAACTCCGGACCTAATACCAGTGGCAGCCAATTCTTTATCGTCTACGCAGATTCCACTTTGAACCCAGATTTCACTTTATGGGGACAGGTAATCAAAGGTTTGGATATCGTGAAAGCTATTGCTGCTTTTGGCGTGGTGAATGGTGGGACAGATGGGGCGCCTATGCAACGGGTGGCCATTGAGAGCGTTTCAGTTCGGTAAAGCCGAAGGTAAACGCTCTCGAAAGTAAATTGAGAGCGTTTCAGTTCGGTAAAGCCGAAGGTAAACGCTCTCGAAAGTAAATTGAGAGCGTTTCAGTTCGGTAAAGCCGAAGGTTGAGTAGAATTTATGCAGTACCAACCACTTTAAATATTTCAGCTAACCGTCCTTCGGGTAAGCCCTGTGATTGCGCATTGCGTTCGCCCCAGGCGCGAACCATATTTTCTAATTCGGGGTTGTGGGCAGTTTGACTGACGTGAGCGTGAAGCGCCTTCATTTTTTGATCGAAGGTATCAGTGATATCAACGAAGTGGTCGGCCATATTTGTGGACATTACCCAGACCTCAGAAACTGACCAAGGTTGTAGCCCTTCTTCTTTTAGTAGATCTTCAAAGGCAAATGCATTTCGAGCATCGGGATAGACCGCTTGAATCGCTGCTTCTCCGGCAGCCATATGATCTGGGTGGCTGGCAAATAAGCGATCCCAATTTCGTTCCGGGCTTTGGATGACCATACGTTGGGGGCGAACCTTGCGAATCTCTCGAACAATTTTCTTGCGAAGTTCGATCGTCGGTTCCAGCCACCCATCCCGGTAATTCAAGAATTCAATATTTGTAACGCCAAGAGCAAGACCGGCATCGCGTTGTTCGCGCTGTCTGATTTTTGGCATTTCTTCGCGAGGCACGGTGGGATCTTCTCCGCCTTGGTCACCATTGGTAGCGATGCAGTAGGAAACTTCTATGCCGGCTTTTACCCATTGGGCAATCGTTCCTGCGGCGCCAAAGTCCAAATCATCTGGATGGGCAGTAACAACGAGTACGCGCTCAATTTCGCTATCGGCAATTGGTGGCATGGTGGCTTCCTTAAATGTGAACTAGGTAGGCGCCTTCTAAATGAAGGTGGGCCAGTTTCGTAGGGAAGTGTAACTTTTTAATCTCGTCATAGCCTCCCGATAGACTCCCCGATGTGCCTTCGACCCCCGCTCTCCTGTCAGGTCTAAATCCACATCAAGAAGCGGCGGTAGTCCATCAAGGTTCCCCGCTATTGGTGGTGGCCGGTGCTGGATCGGGCAAAACTAGAGTCCTGACCCGCAGAATTGCCTATCTCTTAGGCGCACGCGGAGTTGCCCCATATGAAGTTTTAGCCATTACCTTTACCAACAAGGCGGCTGCCGAAATGAAGGAGCGGGTCTCCGAACTCGTAGGAGATCGAGCCCGGTCGATGTGGGTCTCAACCTTCCATTCGGCCTGCGTTCGTATCCTGCGCCAGGAGGCGGCAAAACTGGGCTACACCAATTCATTCACAATTTACGATTCCAGCGACAGTCTTCGACTCATCAAGAAAGTCATGGATGAATTGAAAATTGATCCAAAGCGGTACGCCCCGCGAGCTGTTCAAGGGATCATTTCCCAAGCCAAAAATGATCTACAATGGCCGGCCGATTACATCAATGCCACCGAAAATGTTTTCGAACAGACCGTCGCCGATATTTACGCTATTTACCAACGCCGACTTATGGCAGCGAATGCCATGGATTTTGATGACTTGATTGCAAAAGCGGTGGAGCTACTTCAACGTCATCCCGATGTTAGAGCTAGGTATCGATCCCGATTTCGCCATGTCCTTGTAGATGAATACCAAGACACCAACCATGCTCAATATGTACTGATCAAAGAGTTGGTGGGCGATACCTTAGAAGGAATTCCAGCTGCCGAACTTTGTGTAGTTGGGGATGCGGACCAATCAATTTATGCTTTCCGCGGTGCAAATATCCGAAACATTTTGCAATTTGAAGCGGACTACCCCAGTGCCCAAACAATTTTGCTCGAGCAGAACTATCGCTCCACTCAAAATATTCTCTCCGCCGCTAATGCAGTTATCTCTAACAATGAAGGTCGCAAAGAGAAGAATTTATGGTCCGAAGCCGGTTCGGGATCTTTAATCACCGGGCATGTTGCTGAAAGCGAACACGCTGAAGCTGACTTCGTCTGTCAAGAAATTTCTCGACTTCGCAAAGAGGGAATTTCCAATCCAGGTGACACAGCGATTTTTTATCGAACAAATGCGCAATCTCGAGTTTTCGAAGAAACCTTCTTGCGTATTGCGATTCCATACAAAGTCGTTGGCGGCGTTCGTTTCTATGAGCGCAAAGAAGTAAAAGATTTCTTGGCCTACCTTCGGGTCTTGGTAAACGCCGAAGATGAAATTTCTCTGCGTCGAATTATTAACACTCCCAAGCGGGGTATAGGAGATAGAGCCCTTGATTGCGTGGATCTCTTTGCCGCCGAAGCTGAAATATCTTTCTGGTCAGCCCTAACCCAAGCGAAGCAAGCGCCAAATATCCCAACTCGGGCGCTGGCATCCATTAATGATTTCATCACACTGATTGAGTCACTTCGCACGTTAGTGGAAGCGAAGGTTGCCCCAAGTGTGATTGCTCAAGCCGTTTTGGAACAAAGCGGGCTATTAGCTGAACTCGTCAATAGCGATGATCCGCAAGATGAGAGCCGGGTCGAGAATCTGCAAGAGCTTGTTTCGGTCGCCGGTGAATATGAAGAATCAGAAGTTGATGACGGTGAAGAAATATCCTTACTCGGATTTCTTGAGAAAGTTTCCTTAGTCGCCGATTCTGACCAAATTCCCGAAGGTGAGGACCACGGCGGGGTAGTGACCTTGATGACGCTGCACACCGCTAAAGGATTGGAATTTCCCACCGTTTTCTTGACGGGTATGGAAGAAGGAATCTTCCCACACACTCGAACTCTGGGCGATAAGAATGAAATTGAAGAAGAACGGCGACTGGCCTATGTAGGCCTGACCCGGGCCAGGCTGCGCCTTTACTTGAGTCGGGCCGAATATCGATCATCGTGGGGAGCGCCTAATTACAATCCACCCTCGCGTTTTCTCGATGAGATTCCTGATGGCTTAGTAACCTGGAATCAGAGTTCGACGACAAGCTTCTCCCCAGTTCGAACTTCAACGATTCGAAGCGCCGGACCGCTGGCAAAGGCCACTGGAAAGCGGAGCAACACCACTTTGGTTCTCACCATCGGAGATCGTGTGTCCCATGACACATTCGGATTAGGCAAAGTGATTTCTGTCGATGGCGAGGGCGATAAAGCCCAGGCGACTATTGATTTCGGCTCCTCCGGGCAGAAGCGATTGTTGTTGCGGTATGCGCCGGTAGAGAAGCTTTAATTAGCGGTTAGAATTCCCATCTCAACACTTACGAATAGGGGTAATCAGTGGATCTCTTCGAGTATCAAGCTCGAGATCTTTTTGAATCTCATGGAGTCCCGGTGCTTGCCGGTGCAGTAGCCACAACACCAGACCAAGCTTATGAAGCTGCAAAATCAATGGGCGGGAAAGTGGTCGTCAAGGCCCAAGTAAAGGTTGGCGGTCGCGGTAAGGCTGGCGGAGTCAAGCTTGCAGTAGATGCCGAGGATGCGAAAGAGAAAGCCGCAGCAATTCTTGGGATGGATATTAAAGGTCACACCGTTCATAAGGTGATGATTGCGCAAGCTGCGCCGATCGTCAGTGAGTATTACCTAGCCATTTTGCTAGATCGTGCCAATCGTGATTTTCTCGTTATGGCTTCGGTCGCTGGTGGCATGGAGATCGAAGAAGTTGCTCATACTTCACCAGAAAAATTAGCGCGCATCAGTATTGATCCAAACTTTGGTGTTACGGCAGAGGCTGCGGCGAAAGTAATCGCAGGGGGCCAGTTTCCTGCTGATATAGCCCCGCAAGTCACTGAAGTCCTATTCAAACTTTGGGCAGCCTTTGTAGCCGAAGATGCAACATTGATGGAGATCAATCCATTGGTAAAAACTGAAGATGGCAGAATCGTTGCCTTGGATGGAAAAGTTACTTTGGATGACAATGCAAGTTTCCGTCACGCTAGCCATGAAGCGCTAATTGATCATGCTGCGACAAATCCCCTGGAAGCGCTCGCAAAAGAAAAAGATTTGAACTACGTGAAATTAGATGGCGAAGTTGGAGTTATTGGTAATGGCGCCGGCTTGGTTATGAGCACCTTGGATGTCGTTGCTTATGCGGGCGAAAAGTATGGCGTAAAACCAGCCAACTTCTTAGATATTGGTGGTGGCGCATCTGCTGAAGTTATGGCCAATGGGCTTTCCATTATCCTGGGTGATACCGATGTCAAGAGTGTCTTTGTCAATGTTTTCGGTGGAATCACTGCTTGTGATGCCGTCGCAAATGGCATTGTCGCCGCACTTGCAATTCTAGGTGATGCTGCGACCAAACCAATCGTGGTTCGCCTCGATGGAAACAATGTCCTTGAAGGCAGAAGAATTCTCAACGAAGCCGCACATCCTTTAATCGAGCAACTCGACACTATGGATGGCGCAGCGGCACGAGCAGCAGAATTGGCGGCAAAATAATGGCTATTTTTATCAACGAACATTCACGAGTAATAGTGCAAGGTATGACCGGTTCTGAAGGAACCAAACATACAAAGCGCATGCTTGCCTCTGGAACCAACATTGTCGGCGGTGTCACTCCCGGAAAGGGTGGTCAGGTCGTAGATATCGACGGCCATTCACTTCCAGTATTTAATTCAGTTTCCGAAGCAGTCGCCGCTACATCGGCCAACGCATCCGTTGTCTTCGTTCCACCAAAGTTTGCTAAAGCTGCGGTAATCGATGCCATCGATTCAGCGCTTCCATTGGTAGTTGTAATCACCGAAGGAATCCCAGTCCATGACGCCGCAGCCTTTTATGCATACTCAGTTTCTAAAGGAACAACCCGAATCATTGGTCCAAACTGTCCAGGATTAATTAGCCCCGGTAAATCTAATATTGGAATTATCCCTTCCGACATCACCGGCCCAGGTCGGATTGGTTTGGTTTCTAAGTCTGGAACTCTGACCTATCAAATGATGTACGAACTTCGCGATTTTGGATTCAGCACCGCAGTAGGTATCGGTGGTGATCCAATTATTGGCACTACGCACATCGATTGCTTGCGTGCCTTTCAAGATGACCCCGACACCGATGCAATCGTGATGATTGGTGAAATCGGTGGCGACGCCGAAGAGCGCGCGGCAGCATTTATCGCCGAATATGTGACCAAGCCAGTTGTTGGCTATGTCGCTGGATTTACCGCGCCCGAAGGAAAAACTATGGGCCACGCAGGGGCAATTGTTTCAGGATCATCGGGTACGGCTGCCGCTAAAAAGGAAGCCCTGGAGGCAGTTGGCGTGAAGGTAGGCAAGACTCCAAGTGAGACTGCCGAACTTATGCGTCGCATCCTCAACGGGTAGTAAATGGCGGCGCGCATACTTCTGCTCACGCTCCAACAGGCGCTGCGAAGTTGTGCTCTCCTACTTTTTCCACTGATTTTTATTTCGATGTTTGCCTGGGCAACCGCGGGCAGTACATCAGGCAATACCACTGATCCGATTCGCGCGGCGTTATGGCTATGGCTAGCCGCGCACGCGGTGCATTTCGATCTGCAGGGTTCGGCCACGCATCTTTTTGGGACGTTGACCTACTTGCCGCTTGGAGCGGTGGTTCTCCCATTTTTCGCACTCCGAAATGGGTACAACCGATTGCGAAATGATATTACCCAGACTCGACCACTGCGAATATTTCTGGTCGGCTGGTACGCCTTATTGGCATTGCTTATCGCCTTGCTCTCTCAAACTGGTTCCATCAAGCCCAGTTGGTATCTCTCCGGGATTTTTGCCGCCGTAGTTGCGATATTGGCAACCATAAACTTTAAATCTGATGTTCTGCGTTTTCTACGTTTTCCTAGCTACTTGTTGATCATTCTGCTTGGCATCGGTTTTGTGGCAGTTGGGTTGTCATTGATGGTCCACTTAGCGATAGTTAAAGATCTTACGATTGTTATTCAACCAGGATGGATCGGTGGAATTCTCTTCTTGCTAGTTCAAATTCTTTATTTACCCAACTTAGCGATTAGCGCAATTTCCTATCTTTTCGGATTAGGGTTTTCGCTAGGCCAAGGGACTTCGATTTCGCCGTTTCATTTCTCACTCCATCAAATTCCAGCAATCCCAGTTTTAGGTGCATTGCCAACGGGCACGCAATCTAGCTTGGGGTACTTTGCGATTCTGGGAATCTTTATTGGACTGGCCATAGTGCTTCACATAAACTTTCGAACCCGTAGCTTTGCTCATGGACAATTAGAGTTGTTAAAGGTGTGCGGTTTGGTGCTGGCGGTTCTGGCCGCGGTGGGATATCTCAGTTCTGGTTCGCTCATCACTTCTGCCATGTCGCCAGTCGGTGTGGTTTGGTGGAAATTTTCCGGACTCATTATTTTATTTATTTTTATCGGCGCAATTGTGACTCAATATTTGCCATGGGTATTTCGTAAAGCGAGGAGCCGGTCGTGAATAATCGGATAGTTTTACTGGCTTCTGGATCTGGATCAATTGCACAGGCGATTATCGATGCAGTCGAATCCGGCGCTCTATCACTGACCATAGCGGGTTTGATTTCTGATAAAGATTCCCCAGTCTTGGAACGAGCACGTCAACACAATATCCCGTCTTTATTCGTCCCAGTAGGAATAGATAGATCTGCGTGGAATTTAGCGTTGTTTGAAGCGGTAAATGACCTTAATCCCGATCTTGTTGTCAGTGTTGGCTTTATGCGAATCCTTGATGCTCGCTTCGTGCACCACTTTAAAGTCATCAATACACATCCGGCCCTTTTGCCGCTTTATCCTGGGGCTCACGCCGTGAGAGATGCACTCCAAAACGGTGCAACTATCACAGGAACTACAGTTCACTGGGTTGACGCTGGTGTGGATACGGGAGAAATTATCGCCCAAGTGCAAGTGCCAATTCTGGAATATGACGATGAAGATACGTTGCACGAACGCATTAAGATTCAGGAACGTTTGTTAATTGTTGATACGTTAAAGCAGTTATTACCGTTGGGGGAACAATGACCGATCGAAAGCCCATTCGCCGCGCACTCATCAGCGTTTACAACAAAGTTGGATTGGTAGAAATCGGATCATTGCTCCATGCCGCGGGAGTGGAGATTCTCTCCACTGGTTCCACTGCAAAGACCCTAGCTATTGCCGGAATTCCGGTTATCCCAGTTGAGCAGTACACCGGCTTCCCGGAGATGATGGGTGGGCGCATAAAGACTTTGCACCCAAGAATTCACGGCGGAATATTGGCCGATCAAAGTAATCCAGAACACCTTGAACAAATGGCCCAACAAAATATCGACACCTTTGATTTAGTTGTTATCAATCTCTATCCATTCCAAGAAACTGTGGCTAAGAATTCACTTTTCGAAGAGTGCATTGAGCAAATCGATATTGGTGGCCCAAGCATGCTTCGCGGCGCCGCTAAGAATCATAAGTCCGTTGCCGTAATTTCTGATCCTTCGCAATACCCATTGCTTGAAGTAGCCATGGAAAATGGTGGCTTTACTTACGATCAACGTAAATCTTTGGCAATGGCGACTTTTCGCAAGAGCGCTGAATACGATTTAGCAATCGCTTCTTGGTTGGGTGGAGAGTTAGGTCAAGAATCAGAGTGGAGTGGGCAGATTTGGCAGAGCATCGCACAACTTCGCTACGGCGAAAATCCACATCAATCTGCAAAACTTTATTCCAATACTTTTGGAATGCAGAATGGAATTGCAACAGCAAAACAGTTGCATGGCAAAGAGATGTCTTTCAATAATTACACCGATGGCGATGCCGCTATTCGGGCAGCATATGATCACGATGAACCATGTGTTGCAATTATTAAGCATGCCAATCCTTGCGGGATTGCGATTGGAACTTCTATAGCCGATGCACATTCCAAAGCGCATGCATGCGATCCAATTTCGGCTTTTGGCGGCGTTGTCGCGGCTAATCGAGTTGTGACTGAACAAATGGCGGTACAGCTTTCGGAGATCTTTACTGAAGTCGTAATCGCTCCAGGATACGAACTAGCGGCGCTGGAGATATTGCAAAAGAAAGCGTCGATTCGAATCTTGGAAATGGCAGGGTATTCGGTCCCAACCCAAGAATTGCGCCCAATCTCAGGCGGCATGCTCATTCAAGCGGCCGACTTAATTAACGCCGAAGGCGATGATTCGGCAACTTGGACTCAGGTGAGTGGCAGCCAGCCCGTCTCCTCCGAGCTTCTGGCCGATCTTCAATTTGCCTGGAGATCTGTCCGAGCGGTGAAGAGCAATGCCATTTTGCTAGCTCACTCGGGTGCCTCGGTTGGCGTTGGCATGGGACAGGTCAATCGGGTTGATTCGGCGAAATTGGCGGTCAGTCGCGCCGGTGAACGGGCTCGAGGTAGCGTGGCCGCTAGCGATGCCTTCTTCCCCTTTGCCGATGGTCTTCAGATTCTCTTGGATGCCGGAGTCAGCGCCATTGTTCAGCCCGGCGGCAGCGTCCGCGATGCTGAAGTCATTGCTGCAGCCCAGGCTAAAGATGTGCCGATGTTCATGACCGGAGTTCGCCATTTCTCGCATTCGTAGTTATCGGTGGCTCGCCGGAGAAATAGGGGTAGCCTGAAATTTGGTCATTTTTGCAGGTTAGCGCCCAGTTAGGATTGGCAGTGTGAGCGCGCAGATTCTTGATGGGAAATCCACTGCCGCAACCATCAAATCCGAACTAAAACTCCTGGTAGACCAGATGGCCAAGAAGCCTGGGTTGGGAACGGTTTTGGTCGGTCAGGATCCGGGTTCTCGTTCATATGTCGCCGGCAAGCATCGTGACTGTGCTGAAGTTGGAATTTCTTCAATTCGAGTAGATCTTTCCGAAACTGCCAGCGAGGCCGATGTATTGGCGGCCATTCGAGATTTAAACAATAGCCCTGAGTGCACTGGTTACATTGTTCAATTGCCACTTCCCAAGGGAATTTCGGCAAATAAAGTTTTAGAAAGCATTGATCCAAATAAAGATGCCGACGGATTGCACCCACTCAATCTAGGCAAACTAGTTATTGGCGAGCCCGCACCACTGCCATGTACTCCTCGAGGAATCCTGGAACTGCTACATCGTTATTCCATTCCTACAAAGGGCGCCGAAGTTGTCATTATGGGGCGCGGAATTACGGTTGGCCGGCCGCTTGGACTTTTGCTTACTCGAAAAGGAGATGATGCGACGGTCACAATTACTCATACGGGAACTAAAGATGTTCTAACTCATACTCGCAAAGCCGACATCATTATTGCCGCGATTGGCCAAGCTCATTTTCTCAAAGCAGAGATGATCAAAAGTGGTGCTGTTGTTTTGGATGTTGGAATCACTCGGACTGAAGCAGGTTTATTGGGGGATGTTCATCCAGATGTTGCCGAGGTTGCTTCATATATCGCACCGATGCCTGGCGGAGTAGGTCCCATGACCAGAGCAATGCTCTTGAGCAACGTAGTGGAAATGGCCATGCGTTCAAAATGACACTGACTCGGTTATCCAACTTGCGAATTCCAGCGCTGATTCTGATTGTCATTGGAACTGCGTTAGGAATTATTGGATCCGTAAGATCAGGAGCGGTTGCCCTCTCTTTGGGAACTGCAACGTATGTTTGTATTAAATTTTTTCAATCAGTTCCACGTCGACGAATCGAACTAATTATTCCACTGGGGATGTGTCTGGTGCTCGCCACCGTGGCATTGACCCTTCCGCACGCCAAGTAATATTCACCTATGAACTAAACCAAACAAGGGGAAAAATGAGCAGAACAGGGAAAGTAACCGTAGTTGGCGCTGGATTTTATGGTTCAACCACCGCGTTGCGGCTAGCCGAATATGACATTTTCGAAACGGTAGTTTTGACCGATATCGTAGAAGGAAAGCCAGAAGGTTTGGCTCTGGATATGAATCAATCCCGTTCGATCGAAGGATTTGAAACAAAGATTGTTGGAGCCACTACCACCAGTGAAGGTGGCGGTTATGAAGCCACTGCCAATTCAGATGTCGTAGTGATTACTGCCGGATTACCACGTAAGCCAGGTATGAGCCGGATGGATCTCATTGGAGTAAACGCAGGAATTGTCCGTGGCGTGGCTGAAAATATTGCTAAGCATTCACCAAATGCCGTCATCATCGTGGTTTCAAATCCTTTGGATGAAATGACCGCATTGACCCAATTAGCAACCCAATTTCCTTACAACCGAGTAATGGGACAAGCAGGTATGTTGGATACCGCGCGCTTCACCAACTTTGTTGCAGAAAAACTTTCGGTCCCAGTCGGAACCGTAAAAACTTTAACCTTAGGTTCTCACGGCGACACCATGGTGCCAGTTCCAAGCCGATGCACTGTAAATGGCCATCCACTCAGTGACTTGCTTAGCCAAGAAGATATTGCTGAACTCGTTGATCGGACTCGCAATGGTGGTGCCGAAGTTGTAGCACTTTTGAAAACTGGTTCCGCATATTACGCACCGTCAGCTGCAGCCGCCCGCATGGCTAAGGCAGTCATTGAAGACTCTGGTGCGGTCATGCCAGTGTGTGCTTGGGTTGATGG
>CAINLV010000026.1 GCA_903850565.1 uncultured Actinomycetes bacterium | reverse complement strand
GGCACCTGCGTCGGAGGGAGTGGCAGCGAAAACGTCGGCGACGCCGCTGGAGGTACGGTGCTTCCCCTGCCTCCTCCTCCTCCTCCGGAGGCCGCGCGCCACGGAGGCAAGTCTCGCAAAGTTACATCCACGCGCTCTTCTTCTAAAATTCTTTGATCGCGTTCTGCAGTCAAAATTAATTCTCGGGCAGCGAAGGCCGAAGTGACCCGGTTTCGTTCGGTGCCAATCAATTTTCCAAATTCAGACCGCTGGGCTGGTTCTAATTTACCCAAGGATTGATTGGCTCTGGCTAACTCGGATCGATCTCCGATGTGCTCAATTCGAACTTGCTTGAGCGCTTCCAAGTCAGCGGCTGTTTCGATAGCCAGAAGCGCTGCCTGTGCGGCATCTAAAATTGCTTGAGTATTCAAGGACATAATGCGCCAGTCTACTAAGGCAGGAACCTAGCCGTTGTTAATTCCGATATGAAACATCGCGATTGCGGCGGCGCTGGCAACATTCAGGCTCTCCGAATGCCCCTTCATGGGGATGGAGACTCGAAGGGCCGCCTCCGGTAGTTCGGGAAGTCCCCTAGCTTCATTTCCAAAAATAATTAACGTCTTCTCCGCAGATTCAAAATCTAAAAAGGAAGTATCCGATTCGCCAGCAAAAGCCAAGGTAGTAAATCCATTTTCCTGGGCAAAGGCGAAGATATCTTCTAGCGTGACCGACTCCACCACTGGCAGATGCCATAGCGAGCCTACGGTTGCGCGAACAGTCTTCGGACTATAAATATCAACGCTGCGAGGCGAGAAAATAATGGAATCAAACCCACAGGCATCAGCGGTACGAATCACCGTGCCCGAATTTCCTGGATCTTGAATTTCCCAGAAATAGGCAAGTTTCGTTGGGTTTAGTTGCCCCAATTTGTAAAGAGTGAAATCCGAATACGAGCAGAGGGCCAATATGCCTTGTGGGCTTTCGGTTTCAGCCATGGCGCTCATAACTTCATCTGTTACTGGATGAATTTCAGTCGCCGCTAGGACCTGCGCTGAAATAACTTCTTGAAGTTTTTCCAACCCAGAAGCGGTTACATACAAACGCTCAATCTTGGGGGCGGAAGCGATTTTCGGGGTCAACGCTTCTCGAACGGATTGCAGGCCATCGGCCACAAAGAGCTTCTCTTCTTTTCGATATTTTTTGCCACGAGAACCCAAAAGAGCCTTCACCCTCTCTACGTGAGGAGAGTGAAGGCTCGAGATTTGTGAATTAGGCAGTGACAACGTGCTTGCGCGCAATCTCAACGAGTGCAGTAAATGCTGCTGGATCGTTGGTTGCGAGCTCAGAGAGTTGGCGGCGATCTACTTCAATGCCAGCGCCCTTAAGTCCTTGAATGAAACGGTTATACGTTAAGCCATTTGCACGGGAAGCAGCGTTAATGCGCTGAATCCAGAGCTGGCGGAAATCGCCCTTTCGATCTTTACGGTCATTAAAGGCATAAACGAGAGAGTGAGTTACTTGCTCTTTTGCTTTCGCAAATAAGCGAGAACGTTGTCCACGATAACCTGATGCGCGCTCCAGAGTTGTGCGACGCTTCTTTGCGGCATGTACGCCACGTTTTACTCTTGCCATGGTCTATTTCTCCCTCTTCCTATTTCAAACCGAGCATGCGTTTTGCAGTTACTGCTGAAGGAGCACTTGCAGTGGCATCCTTGCTGAGGCGACGAGTCACTCGAGATGACTTGTGCTCTAATAAGTGGCGCTTGCCGGCGCGCTCATGCATCACTTTGCCGGTGCCAGTAAGACGAAATGTCTTCTTGGCGCCACTATGAGTCTTCATCTTTGGCATGTACTGCTCCCTAACCTCGTAACTGACTTTTGAACTGACTTTTACCTAATATGTATAAAAATTATTCTGCTTCGACAACTTCTGTTTCGACCACATCAGCTTCAACAACCGCTGCTTGGGCCACTTTGGACTTAGCAGGTGCTTCTGGAGCCGCTTTCTTTGCTGCACGCTGGCCGGCAATGGAATGATTTTTCTTGACCAGTGGGCCAAGAACCATCGTCATATTGCGACCTTCTTGCTTCGGAGAAAATTCGACGAAAGCAATTTCCGCCAAACTTTCCGCCAATTTCATGAGTAAGCGATATCCAATTTCAGGTCGTGCTTGTTCACGTCCGCGGAATTGAATAGTTACCTTCACCTTGTCGCCGCCCTTGAGAAACTTTTCGATATGAGATCGCTTTGTTTCATAATCATGGGGTTCAATCTTCGGTCGAAGACGCATCTCCTTGACCACAATATGGGTCTGGTTCTGTCGTGCCTCTCTGGCTTTTTGTGCGATTTCGTATTTGTACTTACCGAAATCCATCACTTTGCAGACTGGCGGCTTGGCATCTGGTGCAATTTCGACGAGGTCTAATCCAACCTCTTCGGCCATGCGCAGAGCGGTGTCAATATCTACGACTCCCACTTGCTCTCCAGTGAAACCAATTAGACGAACTTCCGGAGTCCGGATTCGATCATTGATTCGTGGCTCGTTGCTGATAACTGTCCCTTCCTCACTTTTTGCGCCCATCATGAGGGTTCTCATTAAGGGTTAGAGGGAGAGCGCCGCAACTGGTGCATGAAGCATGCACAACTTTTAAGAGATTATTCCAGCGCCCTAAACCGAGCATCCGTAACTCTTAAAAACTACCAGACCGCCGAGGCGAGAAAGGTGGGAGCGGCAAGCTCCTCTTCGTTGGGCAAGAGTACCCAATCAGAGGGCAAAATGCGAAAAGAGCGGGAACTTACCCGCCAATGGCGTGGACGCCACCATCCACATGAATAATTTCGCCAGTGGTCTTTGGGAACCAATCGGAGAGCAGAGCGACCGTGCCCTGAGCAGCCGGAACTGGATCGGTTACATCCCAGGCAAGCGGCGCCCTGGAATCCCACACATCTTCGAATTGGCCAAAACCGGGGATCGATTTTGCGGCGATCGTCTTGATGGGCCCAGCGGCAATTAGGTTTATTCGGATATTTTCTTTGCCTAAATCCCGAGCGAGATAACGCGAAGTTGATTCCAAGGCCGCCTTAGCCACGCCCATCCAGTCATATTTTGGCCAGGCCACGGTGGCATCGAAGGTCAACCCGACGACGCTGGCCCCATTGGGACCGGTAAAGAGCGGCCGGGCGGCCATGGTGAGGGATTTCAAGGAATAAGCCGAGATATGTACTGCCGTGGAAACGTCCTCCCACGGAGTGTTGAGAAAGTTCCCGCCCAAGGCGCTCTCCGGCGCAAATCCAATGGAATGAACCACGCCATCCAAATGAGGCAGGTACTGCTTGACCCGGTCGGCGAGCGCGGCCAAATCTTGGGTATTAGTCACATCTAATTCGACGATTGGCGGAAGGATAGGAAGTCGAGCGGCAATTCGAGTAGTCAAGCTCAGCGCTCGACCAAAACCAGTGAGAACGACATTGGCCCCTTGCTCCTGGGCAAGTCGGGCAATATGAAAAGCGATCGAAGAATCAGTCAGGACTCCCGTGACCAAAATATTTTTGCCTTGTAGAAGTGTCATATCAATGTCCCATTCCTAAGCCACCATCAATTGGAATTACTGCCCCGCTTATATACCCCGCATCTTGCGAAGCGAGAAAAACTACAACGCCAGCTACTTCATCGGGAGTGCAAAATCGCGCTAACGGTACCGCGTCAACAATTTCTTTCCGGCGAGACTCCTCCAAGACGGCAGTCATATCCGTATCCACAAACCCCGGCGCTACGACATTGGCGGTAATGCCTCGACTACCCAACTCTCGAGCAAAAGATCGTGCCATTCCGATCAGGCCGCTCTTTGTAGCCGCATAGTTCACCTGTCCGGCCGAACCCAGCATCCCAACAACCGAACCAACAAAAATGATCCGTCCAGAGCGCTTCTTGAGCATTCCCCTGGTTACTAACTTGGCACAACGAAAGGCACCGACGAGATTGGTTTGAACCACATCTAGGAAATCAGCATCGCTCATGCGCATAACCAACCCGTCGCGAGTGATCCCGGCATTTGCTACCAGCACATCCACGGTTCCGAAATTTGCTTCAATCTCCTTAAATGCTGCTTCCACGCTTTCGTTATCGGACACATCCATCACAATTCCATGTAATCCAGCAGGAATTTCTCCAGAGCGGTAGGTCACCAGAACTGTGTCCCCCTGCGCTTTGAATCTAGATGCGATAGCCAATCCAATGCCCCGATTTCCGCCAGTAACGAGGACTACTCGGGAGGTGGGGTTTGCAGCCGATTTCGCCGATTCAGAAAGGTTCATAGGGTGTGAACCTACCTGTTACTCGCCCGTACCTGAAGTGCGTGACACACCTATCGCGGGCGAATCACCTGAAAGTTGAATAGGCTTGCACTTATGTTTCGAAAACTAGCATCAGCTTCAGCAATTTCCGGCGCTTCCAGCCCAGATGCGATTTCGATAACCAATGCCCAAGAGAGTCTGACCACCGATCAATCGCAGCGGATTCGACGCTACTTCATCTCTATGATGCTTCGCACCGCCTGTTTTATCTTGGCAGTAGTGCTGGCCAATCCTTACCGATGGATTGCCCTCTTTGGAGCGGTAGTTCTTCCATATGTGGCGGTAGTGGTGGCCAATGCTGGCCGCGAAAGCGCCCCCAGGTCCATGGCAATATTTAATAAAGATGCCAAAAGTCTGGAATAGCCCGTTGCGCGCTAACGGAGCGCCGAAGTGTTAAGGCGCCTCTTTTCCGCGAAGGCTATGGCCCAAACCTTGGTAGCACTCCTTTTAGTTGGCCTTTGCCTTGTAGCCGCCCAGTGGCAGTGGAATCGGGGCCAAGTCAGATCTCATCAAAATTCAATTATCGCCGTGAATCAAAAACTCTCTACCCTGGTGGAGAGTTCGAGCCTGAAAATCGATCCCGTCGCCGATCAGTGGCGGCTCTTGCGCATTGCTGGTGAATTCGATCAAAAGCATCTCTTGTTGCTTCGCAATAGGTATTCAGAAGGTCGTTATGGTTTTGAAGTATTGACTATTTTTCGCTCGGCAAGCGGCTCTAATTATTGGGTGGACCGTGGTTGGGTTCCTGCCGGTGCATCTGCCAGCACGCCGCCTACGATTCCGAGCTTGCCCGAAGAGAGGATGACTATTACGACGCGAATTCGTTCCGACAATATCAGTCGCCAAATCGAAGGCTCGCTCTTTGCCATACCTGGCACGAAAAAAGAGATGACGGACTTAGCTAACACCCAAGGAGTTCTTGCTGCGCCATATTACGTTGATTTGATATCTAGTTCAGCAAAGGATGTCAGTCCATTGACGCAAATTACTCTGCCAGAATTAAATAACGGTCCGCATTTCGCTTATGCACTGCAGTGGTTGGCATTCGCCACGTTGATTCTGGTTGGAAGATATCTCTTATTCCGCGAAACCCAATGACTGCCGTTGGTATAAATCGAAATACAACCCCTTGTTATTCACTAATTCATCGTGTCTTCCAGATTCGACGATGACACCGTTTTCCAAGACCAAAATTTGATCTGCATTTTGAATCGTAGATAGGCGATGCGCGATAACAATGCTGGTTCTTCCAACCAACGCACTTTTGAGCGCCTCTTGAACCAGCGCTTCGTTTTCGGAATCAAGATGGGCTGTCGCCTCATCCAAAATCACAATGCTTGGAGCTTTCAGGAGTAACCGCGCAATAGCCAAACGTTGCTTCTCTCCACCTGATAGTCGGTGACCACGCTCCCCTACAACGGTGTCAAATCCATTAGGTAAGTGAGAGACAAAATCCCAAATTTGTGCTGCTCGGCACGCGGCTTCCATTTCGCCTTCCGTCACATCAGGTTTTGCGTACCGCAGATTATTGGCAATACTGTCATGAAACATATGCGAATCTTGCGTGACAACTCCGATGTGATGGCGCAACGAACTAACTGTCACGTCTCTAATGTCATGACCAGCGATAAGTATTGCGCCACCGGTGATGTCATATAGCCGTGGGATTAATCCTGAAATCGTGCTTTTGCCGGCACCAGAAGGTCCGACTATTGCGGTGAGCGTTCCGGGTTTTGCGACAAAGGAGATTCCTTTGAGGACTTCTCCGGAGTCAACAACTTCTGGCTTGGCAACCATCTCAAGAGAAGCCAATGAAATCTGTTCCGCAGTTGGATAAGCAAAACGAACATTCCTAAATTCGATTTCCGGTGTCGAACTATTTAGCGACATCGCAGTAGCCGAATCTTGAACCATGGGTTCCAAATCTAAGACTTCGAAGACTCTTTCAAATGAAACAAGAGCTGACATCACATCAACCCGGACATTGGATAAAGCCGTCAATGGGCCATACAAACGCCCAAGAAGCGCGGTGATGGCCAAGAGAGTTCCCACTGTAATCGTGCCTTGGATCGCTAAATGACCGCCAATTCCATAGGCGAAAGCGGTGGCAACGGCAGCAACGGATGTAAGTGCAATAAAGAAAATTCGATTGAGCATGGCAATTTGAATTCCGATATCCGCAACTTTTCTGGCTCTAGTCCGGAACGTGTCTTTCTCTTTCTTAGGATCACCATAGAGCGAAACCAGCAACGCTCCGGAGACATTGAATCGCTCGGTCATAGTCGCCGACATTTCAGCATTGAGATTGTACGAAGCTCTGGTGTATGCCTGAAGCTTCTTGCCAATCCATTTTGTAGGAATCAAAAATGCGGGTAACAAAATGAGAGCGACAACCGTGATTTGCCAAGACAAAGTGGCCATAGCCGCGACAACCAATATAAGACTCAAGACATTGCTAACTACTCCCGAGAGTGTCGCTGTGAAAGCTTGTTGCGCTCCGATTACATCGGAATTTAACCGAGAGATAAGTGCTCCGGTTTGAGTACGCGTAAAGAAGGCGATCGATTGTTTCTGAACGTGTTCAAATACCTGAGAACGCAAATCGTAAATTAGCCCTTCGCCAATTCGGCTTGAGAACCAGCGACCAGCCATACTAAAGAGTGCATCTAAAATTGCCAGAGCACCGACAATCAAGGCAAATTTCGTGACAACCGATCCGTTCTTTGGAATTACGCCTTCGTCAATCAATTTACGCAAAATGAGTGGAGACGCAACAACAAGCAATGCATCGATGATGACCGTGAAGAGAAAAACGGCTAATGCCACCTTGTATGGCTTGGCAAAACCGACAATCCTTTTAAAGGTGCCGGCCTTTAACTTTTGATTCTTCACTGATTTATCGCTAGTGAAAGATCGAAGGGCCATTCGATTTGAATGCATTGACATGTCTTGAACTTAACGGTGAATGGTATTAAACGGTGAATCCGATGGCGCGAAGTTGTTCTCGCCCATCGTCGCTGATTCGATTTGGACCCCAAGGTGGCATCCACACCCAATTGATTTTGACATCACTTGTGAGGTCTTGCAGAACTTGGCGCGTTTGGTCTTCAATGACATCTTGCAATGGACACGCAGCGGAGGTCAAAGTCATATCTAAAATGGCAATATTTGCCTCATCGATACGCATGTCGTAGACAAGCCCCAAATCAATGACATTGATCCCGAGTTCTGGATCTATCACATCCTTCATTGCTTCGGTCACATCATCTAGCGTTGCCTGATTTTCAGCCATTCTCTTCTCCTTGTTTGTTACTTGCCTCATCGCTCATACCTTGGGATGCGGCATCTTTAAAGGCCATCCACCCCAACAATGCACATTTGATCCGAGCCGGAAATTTGGAAACGCCAGCCAGCGCCACTGCATCTTCCAATACTTCCTCATTGCCTTTACTGCCGCCCTTGCTCTGCATCAGGCCTGAAAATTCATCAAGTATCGAAAAAGCTTCTGAAATGCTTTTACCAATTAATAGATCAGACATAATCGAGGTGCTCGCTTGGGAAATGGAACAACCGACGCCATCCCAGGAAATATCAGCCACCATATTTGCTTCGAGGAGTAAATTCAATGTGATTTCGTCGCCGCAACTTGGATTGACGTGGTGAACTTGAATGGTCTTCTCTTCTGAAAGTCCTTTGTGGAGCGGGTGCTTATAGTGATCCAAAATCACTTCTTGATATAACGAATCTAGATCCATGGCTAAACCCCAAAATATTTCTGCACTGAACGAATGCCGTCGACCAGCGCAACCACATCATCTTCGGTGTTGTAGAGATAGAAAGATGCCCGAGTCGTTCCGACCACGTTCATCCTGCGCATGAGCGGCCAAGCGCAATGGTGTCCCGTTCGAACCGCAATTCCGAATGAGTCCAAAACTTGACCCACATCGTGCGGATGAACTCCTTCCACGGTGAAGGAGATGACTCCGCCTCTATCTTTCATGTCCAAAGGTCCGACAACTTTAACGCCGGGAATATCCGAAATTTGAGAAAGAGCGCTGGCGGTTAAGTCCAGCTCGTGACCATGAACGCGCTCCATTCCTACCTCAGTCAAATATTTCAAGGCGGCTTCAAGCCCGACCGCCTGCGCCATATTTGGAACTCCAGCTTCAAAACGACGTGGAATTGGTGCCCAAGTTGCATCGGTCATGGTGACGGATTCGATCATCGAACCGCCGGTCAAGAAAGGTTCCATCTCTGAAAGTAGTTCAGAACGACCCCAAAGAACGCCGATACCAGTTGGCCCGAGCGCCTTATGTCCGGAGAAAGCTAGGAAATCTATGCCTAAGGCCGCAACATCGATAGAAAAATGAGGCACTGATTGGCAGGCATCAAGGACCACTAGCGCTCCAACGGCGTGTGCGCGTTTCACAATCTCGGCTAACGGAATGATGGTTCCAAGGACATTTGATTGGTGAGTGATTGCAACGATTTTGGTTTTTTCAGTAATGACTTGATCGATGTTAGATAAATCCAACCGTCCTTCCGGGGTAACCGAAAACCAGGAAAGTTCGGCGCCAGTTCGCTTTGCTAATTGTTGCCAAGGGATCAGATTTGCATGGTGTTCGATTTCACTAACAACGATGCCATCACCGGGTTTCACTGCAAATTTCGATGACGATTGAGAATTACCAAAGGAATATGCCAAAAGATTTAGAGATTCCGTGGCGCTCTTTGTGAAAATAACTTCCTCAAATTTTCCATTCAGGAAATCTGCAACGCTTTGGCGGGCACTTTCGTAGGCCGCATTTGCTTCTTCTGCCAATAAATAGGAACCACGATTTACCGCTGCATTATGATTTTCATAAAAATTTCGTTCGGCATCCAGAACGCTTCTGGGTTTTTGACTAGTTGCGCCGCTATCTAGGAAAACCAATCTTGCCCCACCGCGAACCGTCCGCTGAAAAATCGGAAAGTCGGATCGCAGTGCGACAGGATCAAAAACAGAGTTGGTCATGGCAATTATGCTGAGATGTACTCGGCATAACCTTTCTCTTCGAGTTTATCCGCGAGTTCAGGTCCACCTTCTTCAACAATCCGTCCACCGGCAAAAACGTGAACGAAATCTGGTTTGATGTAACGCAAAATCCTGGTGTAGTGAGTTATGAGCAAAATGCCCAAGTCGCTATTTTCGGCAACTCTATTGACGCCTTCGGAAACAATGCGAAGAGCATCTACATCTAGACCTGAATCGGTCTCATCTAAAATGGCAAATTTTGGCCGAAGTAACTCAAGTTGAAGGATTTCATGACGCTTCTTCTCGCCACCAGAAAAGCCTTCATTGAGATTTCGCTCAGCGAATGAATTGTCCATATGAAGTGCCGCCATTGCGGTCTTAACTTCACCAACCCACGTACGTACCTTTGGCGCCTCGCCTCGGATTGCAGTTACTGCGGTGCGCAGGAAATTTGTAACCGATACCCCAGGAACTTCGACTGGGTATTGCATCGCAAGAAAGAGACCAGCCTTAGCGCGCTCATCAACTGTCATTGCGAGAACGTCAGCTCCATCTAAGGTCACCGAGCCGCCGGTGATTGTGTACTTTGGATGTCCGGCGATCGAGTATGCCAGAGTGGATTTTCCAGAACCGTTAGGCCCCATGATCGCGTGGGTTTCCCCGGAGTTGATGGTCAGATCCACTCCGCGCAAGATCTCGGTAAATCCAGTTTCGGTCGCAACGCTAACCTGTAGGTTCTTTATCTCGAGTGTGCTCATTTCTTCTCCTTAAGATTCTTCGTATCTAATTTTATTTTTTGGCCGCAGCGGCATGAATAGTGACAAGAGCTCCATCATTGGTTACGTCGTACTTTGCAACTGCTGATGTCGCAGGTGGAGTCAGTGCGTCACCAGTTCGAAGATCGAATTCAGCGCCGTGAAGCCAGCATTCAATCTTGAAGCCGGAAACTTCGCCTTCAGAGAGCGAAGCATCTGAATGAGAACAGGTATCGTTGATGGCAAATACCTCATCCCCTACTCGAACGACACAAACAGCCACGCCATCGACGGCAATTTTTACCGGTTTTCCATCTGAAAGTGCTGCATAATCAAGCTGAGTCACTTAGACACCTACACTCTCGAGCTCGGCATCTATACGGTTCATGACTCGCTCTTCAATTGCTGGAATCCCAATTCTTCCGATGATGTCCGAGAAGAATCCTCGGATAACCAAACGTCGGGCAATATCTGCCGAAATTCCTCGAGATTGCAAATAGAACAATTGCTCATCATCAAATCGTCCGGTTGTGCTTGCGTGACCAGCACCTACGATCTCGCCAGTTTCGATTTCTAGGTTAGGAACAGAGTCTGCTCGGGCTCCATCAGAAAGAAGAAGATTTCGATTTAACTCATAGGTGTCCGTACCTTCGGCAGCTGCATGGATATAGACATCGCCAATCCACACTGTTCGAGCATTGTTCCCAGAGAGCGCACCTTTGTAGTTGACTCGGGACTTGGCATTGGGAATATTGTGATCCACGTGAATTCGATGCTCTAAATGCTGACCTTCCGTAGCGAAGTACACGCCGTTCAGTTCTGCGCTAGATCCTTGTCCAGAATATTCAACAGTTGGCAAGAGGCGAACCACAGATCCTCCGATTGTGACCACGAAAGACTTAAAGGAAGCGTCTTTCCCGATAACTGCATGGTGGCGGCCAACATGTACTGCTTGGGTATCCCACTCTTGCAAGGAGATGAAAGTTAAATGGGAACCAGGCTCCAAGATGATTTCGATCTCTTCTCCCAAGATTTCGGTTCCAATATTTTCAACGACAAGGGTCGCGTGCGAATTGGCACCGGCGTTGATGATGGTTCTGGAGAAGATGGGCTTTCCACCTGAAGCTTTTCGATTCAAATAGATCGGATCTGCAATTTCGCTATTGGCGGCAATTGCCAATTTTGCAATTTGGGTAACGGTTTCGCGGACGCGTGAAATCACTAGATCCTTAGTTTTAGAACTGGCCGTAACTAAAGATCGGTCCAATATCTCAAAGGAAACACCTGTCGGCACAATGGAAAGATCGAAGGCAACCCCTTCGCCAATTTCAACGGTTGAATCGTGCAATCCGGCCAAACGAGACAGAGGAGTAAATCTCCAGTCTTCTTCCCGACCGGTTGGTGTTAGATAGTTTGTAGTAAGTGTCGACATCAACCAACAGCACCTTCCATTTGCATTTCAATGAGGCGGTTCAATTCCAGCGCATATTCCATTGGTAATTCTCGAGCAATAGGCTCGATGAAGCCGCGAACAATCATGGCCATGGCTTCATCTTCTGAAAGTCCACGGGACATTAAATAAAAGAGTTGATCATCGCTGATTTTTGAAACGGTTGCTTCGTGACCCATGGAAACATCGTCTTCGCGAATATCTACATATGGATAAGTGTCGGAGCGCGAAATGGTGTCAACAAGCAACGCATCGCATTTGACCGTGGATTTTGAATGGTGAGCGCCCTCTTGAACTTGGACTAAACCTCGGTATGAAGTTCGTCCGCCGCCACGGGCAACAGATTTAGAAATAATGGTGGATGAAGTGTAGGGAGCGGCGTGAACCATCTTTGCTCCGGCATCTTGATGTTGACCTGCCCCAGCAAATGCGATTGAAAGCGTCTCACCCTTAGAATGTGGGCCCATAAGAAAGACTGCTGGATATTTCATGGTTACTTTAGAGCCAATATTTCCATCAATCCACTCCATGGTCGCACCTTCAGCACAGGTTGCCCGCTTTGTAACAAGGTT
>CAINLV010000025.1 GCA_903850565.1 uncultured Actinomycetes bacterium | reverse complement strand
GCCTGCCGATGGTCACTTGCTGGCTAGGAGGCGCGAACAAAACGACCAAATCGTCGTAATGATAAGAAGACACCTAAAAGAATTGCCGGACGAATAACTAACAAGATAGGCCAGGGCGCCTTTATCTCCTCGAACCAATGAAAGCGGACCCCAGAATCAATTTTCTCCAGCCGGAAGATGCCTTTGCCTTTTATTACTTTGCCAACATGATCCACTTCGCACATTGTGGGCGGCTGCCATTTCGTCACAACCATGTGATCCAAGATTCCAAACCGGGCAGTTTTTTTACTAGCTGGGTATTGCTGAGCACCTAACCCAGTGAAGGCAAAGACCTGAACTCCAAGGCCGTTCGCTTTTGAATTTTCTGTCGAATCTGACCAAACTTTAGTTTGAATCATCCATTCGGATTGGCCCTCCCAATCCACCAATTTTTCCCATACTTGATCCAACTGCAGCTCCCGATCCGAGGAGTGGAGATCTACCGTCATTCTAAATTCTGACAATCGAACCAAGATCGACATCAATGATCACTCTGCATATTTTTATCTAGAATATTTTTATCTACGCCTTTTTGGCAGGCAGATATGGTTGATGGGATATCGATACACCAATCAACAATTTCTTCCTGGCCAGCTTTCATGAATTGCAACTCTTTCAGATGTAAGAGTGCGCCTCGCAGCGGCGTGTAAACATCAAAAGGATCACATACGACAACCGGCTTTGAATGGAAACCTAAATACCTTCCCACCCATATTTCGAAAAATTCTTCTAAAGTGCCAATTCCGCCTGGTAGAACCACAAATGCATCCGAAATTTCTTCAATCATCCCTTTTCGAGAACGCATATCGCTAACCACATGTAGTTCGGAAGAGTCGCTATCTGCAAATTCCACAGAGATTAATCGCTCTGGGATCACCCCGAAAGTGGCCGCACCATTCTCGCGTGCTCCTTGAGCCACCCGACCCATCATGGACGTCTTTCCACCGCCCCACACCAAATCCCAGCCTGCAAGGGCAATCGCTTTACCAAGGTCATAAGCCAAATCCAAATATTTTTGCTCCAAATTCGGAGAGGAAGCGCAGTACACGGCTACTTTGGATTTCGCTTTCATATATTCAATTCTAGGTCTTTGATAGCGTTCTCGCATGACAACCGCATTTGGTTTTGGAATCGCAACAATTGCTTCGGATGGTTCGGTGCTGGACACCTGGTATCAACAATTGGGAGTTGGTTCGCTCGATGAACAAACGCAACCTGATCTCTCTGAATATGCTGGCACCGATTCATTGCGACATGTAGAACGAATAGTTATCGCTTTAGAAATTGACCTTGATGCTCAACCTCAGTCAGTGCCGGATGCATACTTACGATTGCATTTGCTTTCTCACCGAATCTGCCTTCCTCACAGCATTAATCTCACTGGGATTTTTGGGATTTTAAATAATGTTGTGTGGACATCGGCTGGCCCGTGCTTGCTCTCTACATTCAATGAAATTCAACCATTGCTTCGATTAAAGCTGGGACATCTCACCATTTTTTCCGTTGATAAATTTCCTCGGATGGTTGATTACGTCATTCCCGAAGGCGTACGAATCGCCGATGCGGATCGAGTACGACTCGGTGCGCATTTAGCAGTAGGAACAACGATCATGCATGAAGGCTTTGTGAACTTCAATGCGGGAACGCTAGGAAAGTCCATGGTCGAAGGTCGAATTAGCGCCGGCGTTGTTGTTGGAGATGGTTCTGATATCGGCGGAGGCGCCTCCATCATGGGAACGCTCAGCGGGGGTGGAACGGCCGTTATCTCTATCGGAGAACGTTGTCTGCTTGGGGCCAATTCTGGATTGGGAATTTCCCTAGGCGATGATTGCGTTGTTGAATCCGGACTGTATTTGACTGCAGGTTCTAAGGTGGGGCTACCCGATGGCAGTAGCGTTAAAGCTCGGGAATTAAGTGGGGCAAATAATTTGCTCTTTCGAAGAAATTCACAGAATGGATCTATTGAAGCCCTTCCCAAGACAGGAAGTTGGGGCGGCCTAAATTCGGTATTACACGCTAACTAGCAGATGGGGTTGGGGTACTAATAACAGTTGGGGCAGGTGTGGGCGAACCACTATCGGTTGGTGATGGCAATGGCGTTGGTGATGGCGAAGGTTGGTCCGGAATAATTTCAAACCAAGAGGATGGAAGTTTTACGGCAGTTTTGATTTGCGCCACCGACAGGGTGCTAGATAGCCCGTCCGGAGAGAACGCCTGAACCGTTAACACGCTATTGGAAACAGACCTTGTTGCAATTTCAATCCGATTTATATATGGCAATTGAAAGGCAATCGCAAGATCTTCCTGAGAGATGACTCGTTCCCAATATGCATAACTGGGGTTATAGGTTGGATCCACACTCCAAGGATCTAGGACATTAACTAGGTAGGGGAAAGATGTTCCCCACACATCCTCGCTGCGTTGCGTCATCCCGCCGCTCGAGGAGAAGAAGTAGACATTAATCGGCTTGTTTTTATAGATCACGACTAAACCGGTGGTGGCGGTTGCAGCTGTTGCATCTACCGCTAACTTCCATAATTTTCCGTACTTTGGCTCCACTTCTTTTGCATAGCCAATGTAATTTTGATCGTACTTCGAATTATAAATTTGGCAGTCGCAAACTTTCTTAATCTTTCCCATTCGAGCTATGGCATAAGTTCTGGAAGCGATCACCTGGCTTTTCATCGCTTCCACCGGCCAAGAAGAAGGCACTTCACTAATTCCATACAAGTACTCATCGTGAAGTCGCATGGATGCACTAGCTTCTAAGAAATATCCATTTCCGGTTACCGGAACTGCACTTACCTGGAGTTGCCCATACCGAAGTCGAACGCTAGATGCGCCGGAATTGAAAACCACTGCCGTTGGCGCCCCGGACAGCGCTCTGCTCCCCGTCCAAAGCACTGTAAATGACGGATCGGTGGCGGAGATGGATGAAGTGAGGCCTTTGCCGGAAATAGTGACTCGCGCCAATTTGCCTACAATGGAAAACTTTGCCGAAATATTCTTACTAAATCCTTCGCCGAGAACGGTGCCGTTAGATCGTAAGACTTTAAATGTTCCGTTCGGCAAAGTTTTATCAATTCCAATAGTCGCAGTAGTCAATCGATGACCAACATTGACGCGGATATCCGCCGCATCATTTATCGGTGAAATCTGAGTTCCTGGGAAGTAATAGCTCAAGATTTCGGGGGCGGTTTTTCCTAAAGAAGCTTGAGCTTTAGCGCCAATCTGACTTAATCCAACGCCGTGCCCAAATCCAGAACCATCGAAAATAAACGCAGTTGGAAGGTCATCTGCTGAGGCAGGTAGAGTCGACGCGTTTAGAAGTACGACGAAGAAGATCATCAACATTTTATTCATCGATGAACTTATTTCACTCGGCTTTAGGGATTAATTTTCTTGGCGACAGGATAAAACCAATCCCCCAAGAAAAATGCATCGCCATCAAAACTGATGGCAAAATTATTTTCTCTTGCCAGGATTTTCCAATTACTGCGGCTCCTACAAGTAAGAGTGACAAGTAGCCTAGCGCCGGGAGATAAAGAAATGGGTGAATAAATAATCCTGCTATAACCGAAATCGTAAAGAGTGAAACTGCAATAGGTGGCGCTAGATATCGATAGTTAACGGTGTTTTGATGGTTGCGAATAACCGCACGACGCCATCGCCCATATTCGAAATATTGTTTGGTCAGAGTCTTAAAATTTGATCGTGGTTGATATTTCACGACAAGTTGTGGATCAAACCAGATGACTCCTCCGGCTTGCCGCAACCGGTAATTCAGCTCCCAGTCCTGAGCGCGAGTAAATCGTTCGTCATATCCACCAACTTGTTGAAGCGCCGTCTTTCGAAAAGTACCTAGATAGACGGTGTCCGCTGGTCCAGCAGTTCCGCCGGTGTGAAAACTTGCAGAACCCACACCGAGCGCAGACTTCATTGCCGTTGCCACAGATCGCTCAAATGGGGTTCGGCCTTGGGCAAACATAATTCCGCCGACATTCACCGCATTTGTGCTTCGAAGTAATTCGACCGCTTGGGCAATGTAGGAAGGCGCTATCTGGGCATGCCCATCAATTCGGCAGATGATCGGAAAGCGCGCGGCACCGATTGCCAGGTTCAAGGCAGTTGCCGTTCGCCCGGTCGGATTTTCAACCACGATGAGGGCGGAATTTTCTGCCGCCAACTCTTGGGCAATTGCAAGAGTTCGATCTTTGGATGGACCGACAGCCAAGATTATTTCCAACTCCCCTAAATATTTCTGACCCAGAATCGAGGCAACTGCCTGGCGCAAATGAGCTTCTTCATTCAATATTGGCAAGATGACAGAGACTCCGGGGTGAGTTAGCCCGGTGAAGGTCGAATCTGCCGGCGATAAGTTGGTCATAGCGTTCACAAGGTACCGTTTACGGGTACTACTATCCGACAAATGACCCTGAAAATTTCCGTAATAGGTACTGGGTACCTGGGCGTGACCCATGCTGCTTGCGTGGCTTCCATGGGTTTTCAAGTCGTGGGAATCGACATCGATCCTGAGAAGATCGCGCTCTTGGCCCAAGGCAAACTTCCCTTTTATGAGCCCGAGCTCGAAGAATTACTTCAAAGCGAACTCGCTAGTGGTCGATTGACATTCTCCGCCGATATTTCGCAGATTTCGCAAGCCGACGTCCACTTTCTCTGCGTCGGCACGCCACAACAAAAAGATGGTTTAGCTGCCGATCTGACTTACGTAAACTCCGCCCTGGCGGCGATAGCCCCAGTTGTGAAGGATGGATCTTTAGTGGTCGGCAAATCCACTGTTCCGGTCGGAACTGCAGTTCGACTCCGAAATGAGCTACTCAGTGTCAATCCCTTGGTGGATTTGGCCTGGAACCCGGAATTCTTACGCGAAGGCTTTGCCGTCGAAGATACCTTGCATCCCAATCGCCTGGTCGTCGGCGTGACCAATGATCGAGCCGAAGCGATTCTTAAGGTGGTTTATTCGAAGAATCTTGAAGCTGGCGTCCCGTGGATACGTGCCGACCTACCAACTTCAGAGCTTGTAAAAGTCGCGGCTAACTCTTTCTTGGCGACCAAAATTTCATTTATCAACGCAATGGCCGAAATTTGCGAAGCGGCCGGTGGAGATGTCACGGTTTTAGCAAAAGCTATCGGTCACGATCCTCGGATTGGAAACCGTTTTCTACAAGC
Source organism: uncultured Actinomycetes bacterium (assembly GCA_903850565.1). Lineage (GTDB taxonomy): Bacteria > Actinomycetota > Actinomycetes > Nanopelagicales > Nanopelagicaceae > CAIMZW01. The sequence continues at coordinate 5,549 of CAINLV010000025.1, read as the reverse complement.
GGGAATTGGATTTGGTGGCGGATGCTTGCCGAAAGATATCCGTGCGTTTATGGCTCGCGCCCAAGAACTTGGGGCCGATCAAGCGTTGGAATTCCTTCGTGATATTGACTCTATAAATCTTCGAGCCCGGGCGCGGATGATCGAGTTAGTTCGTCGCGATCTCTCCGAAGATCTCACTGGAAAGAAAATTGCGGTACTTGGCGCCGCATTTAAACCCGACAGTGACGATGTTCGGGACTCTCCCGCTCTTGATATTTCCGCCCAGGTACATGCAGCAGGCGCGATCGTTATGGTCCATGATCCGAAGGCGATGGCCAATGCCGCTCAACGTTTTCCAGCACTTCAGTACGCATCCAGCATAGAAGAGTGTGTTGCTGGGGCAGATTTGATACTCCATCTCACCGAATGGAAAAGCTACCGAGAAATTGATCCGGTTGCCTTAAAAAAATTAGTTCGTCAGCCAATCATGATCGATGGAAGAAATGCACTTGACCGAGAATCTTGGGTTAATGCTGGGTGGAAATTCAGAGCACTTGGTCGAGCCTCTTTAGGCTAAATTTATTTAGTTTAGTTAAATCCAGTTTTCTGATTTCGCTTTGTATTTAGATTCTTTCCTTTTTCCAACGACTCAATGCGCGCCTGTTCCATTAGTTCGCTTACCTTCAAAGAGACCGCTTGATTCGTTACCCCAATTATTCGAGCGGCTAACAAGCCCGCATTCTTGGAATTTCCTACTCCAACTGTTGCTACCGGAATTCCACCCGGCATTTGAACGATGGAGAGCAACGAGTCCATTCCATCCAAATATTTCAATGCAACCGGAACTCCAATTACTGGGAGAGGTGTTGACGATGCAATCATTCCTGGCAGATGGGCAGCTCCGCCAGCGCCAGCGATGATGACCTGTATTCCAGCTGCTTTGGCTCCGCTGGCAAAATCCAACATTTCTTGTGGAGTTCGATGTGCACTCACAACATCGACGGAATATTCGATGCCACATTCATCCAGAATATCTGCGGCTGCCTGCATGGTGGGCCAGTCAGAATCTGAACCCATAACAATTGCTACTGACTTACTCATCGATCGCTCCGCTCAGATAGTCAACTGCGTGCCCAATCTCTTCTTCCAATTCTAGAAGGTCATCCCCCAACAAGGTAACGTGACCAATTTTGCGTCCTGGGCGGACATCTTTTCGATAATGATGAAATTTCAATGCGGGTGTTCGAGCCATAAGGTGGAGAAATGGGCGATACATATCGGCTTTTTCAGCCCCGAGGATATTTCCCATTACCGCCCAACGAGAGCGCATCTGCGTTGAACCCAACGGCAAATCTAGGATCGCGCGTAAATGTTGCTCAAATTGGCTGGTCACCGAACCCTCAATGGACCAATGCCCCGAGTTATGGGGCCGTAGCGCTAATTCGTTGATAACTAGTATCTCTCCAACCACGAAAATTTCTACCGCCATGACGCCGACCAGAGATATTCCAGAAGCGATTGCCAGAGCAATTTCCTGGGAACGAACAAGTAACTCTTTCGAAAGATGTGGAACTGGAGTCACGGTTGAGGTACATATTCCATCGGTTTGCACGGTTAACGTTGGAGACCAAGTTGCGGCTTGACCGTGTGGCGACCTGGCGACCATCACCGATATCTCATAATCAAATTTTAGTTTTTCTTCAATCAGGAGCGGCACACCGATTTGCTTGTGCAGTTCGGACAATTGCGCCAGAGAGTCCACAACATACACACCTCTGCCGTCGTATCCACCCGAAGGAGTTTTCGCAATTAGCGGAAAGGCGATCTCTGTGCCACCTCCATCGAAGACTTGCCATTTTGGATTTGGCAGTCCAAGTTCATCCATTTTCTTTCGCATCTGAATTTTATTTTGCGAGTAGATAAAAGATTCTGATCTGGGATAAACCTTTACTCCCTGTCGTTCCAACTCTTTAATCACAGGTTGTGGAATTAGTTCGTGTTCAAAGGTGATCACATCGCAACCTTTTGCAAAGGCGAGAACGGCTTCAATATTCCGATAATCGCCAACAACATGTGAGCAAATCTGTGCCGCGGAATCTTTCGCAGAATCTGCCAGCACGACCAAATTAATTCCTAAATCGTTTGCCGGAACCGCCATCATTCTGGCTAATTGGCCAGCTCCGATAACTCCAACTGTAGGAAAAGTCATGGCCTTAGATTACTTGAGCTACGGGTCATCGAAGATGCACGATATCGCCGACGGTTATCGCTTCTCCAGATTCGAGCAACAAACCCCCATCGGAAGTTAGCCCAACCGCCTTTGACGCCAAAACCGATCCATCTGGAAGCAGTGCCGAAATTTCCCTTCCTAATGTTGCCGAAATTTCCTTATAACCTGATTCAAAACTCTGCCCTGCTTCCCAGCGGGCTAGATTTTCATTTAATCGGGTCAAGATTGATGCCAGTAATACATTTCGATCGATCGAATTTTCAGTCTCAAGGTAGATGGAGGATGCACTTTCGACAGGTAACTCATCCAATTGAGTTGAGACGTTGATACCTATTCCAATGATTATTCCGGAACGAAATGTTTCACATAATATTCCGCAGATCTTGCCACCTGGAGCGATAACGTCATTCGGCCACTTCGTCTGGAATGCCGCGGTGTTAGTTATCTCGTTGAGCACCTGTGCCACACTCATACCAACCAGTAGCGGAACCCAACCCCAGAGTTCTGTCGAAAGTGAAGGTTCGATATAAATAGAAGAAAGTAGACCGCTAAATTTTGGCGAATGAAAAGTTCGGTCTAGTCGTCCACGTCCCTGGCTTTGATACTCGGCAGTAAAAACAGATCCATGGGAAGGGTTGCTTTCGCGCATGAGTGTCTGAGTCGAAGTAACCTCATCCAAAACCTTTACTCGCCAGTAACTGTTGCGAAGCGATTGTGAAATTACTTCTTCATCTAGGGCGCAACGTTTCACCTGGTGCCTCATCACTAGTACCTTAGGGGGGTGACTGATGATATTCGAACAACAGCCGGAAAAATCGCAGATCTGCGCCGACGCAAGTTGGAAGCAGAATCCTCTGGTTCACCAGAAGCAATCGAGAAGCGGCACGCGAAAGGCAAGCTAACGGCGCGAGAGCGCATCGATCATTTAGTCGACCCAGGTTCTTTCGTCGAGATGGACTCCTTTGCCCGCCATCGCTCTTCAAATTTCGGCATGGAAAAAAACCGACCTTATGGCGACGGAGTTGTCACCGGTTATGCAACGGTTGATGGTCGATCAATTGCAATTTATTCTCAAGACTTTTTAGTTTTCGGTGGCAGTTTAGGTGAAGTTGTCGGAGAGAAAATAGTCAAGGTCATGGATTTTGCGATGAAGAGTGGAATTCCACTTGTCGGTATAAATGATTCCGGCGGCGCCAGAATTCAAGAGGGCGTTGCTTCTCTAAGCATGTATGGCTCAATCTTTAAGCGAAATGTTCAAGCATCTGGTGTCATTCCCCAAATCTCAGTGATCATGGGACCTTCAGCGGGAGGTGCGGTTTATTCACCAGCAATAACAGACTTCACCATTATGGTGAACGAGACTTCACATATGTTTATCACCGGCCCAGATGTCATTAAGGCAGTAACCGGTGAAGAAGTTGAAATGGAAGAATTGGGCGGCGGATTAACTCACAATTCAAAGACTGGGGTTTCTCACTATTTGGCCGAAAGCGAAGATGATGCCCTGGATTACGTCAAGGCGTTGCTCTCCTACCTTCCCAGCAACAATATGGATGAGACTCCCGTCTTGCCGCCAACTGAAAGTTCTGATGTATCTCCTTCAGATCGCGCCCTTGATTCGCTGATTCCAGATAACCCAAATAAGCCTTACGACATGCGGATCTTGGTAGAAGCAATATTGGATGAGGCAGATTTCTTAGAAGTTCATGCTCTCTTCGCCCCTAATATCTTGGTTGGTTTTGGGCGCATTGAAGGTCGTTCCGTAGGCGTTATCGCTAATCAACCACAAAGTTTGGCCGGTACTTTAGATATTGATGCCAGCGAAAAAGCAGCTCGTTTCGTACGCACTTGTGATTCTTTCGGCATTCCTATCATCACTCTTGTCGACGTTCCTGGATTCTTACCAGGAACCGAACAAGAATGGAATGGAATTATCCGACGCGGCGCTAAATTGCTTTATGCGTATGGTGAAGCCTCCGTTCCACTGGTCACTGTTATCACTCGAAAAGCTTACGGTGGCGCATATATCGTGATGGGATCCAAACAGTTAGGTGCCGACGTTAATTTCTCTTGGCCGACCGGGCAAATTGCGGTTATGGGCGCCCAAGGCGCCGTCAATATTTTGTACCGTCGCGAACTGGCAGATGCCGAAAACCCCGATGTATTGCGAAAAGAATTGCTGGATAATTACGAAGACACCTTGCTCAATCCTTATATTGCTGCTGATCGCGGATTCATCGATGCAGTAATTGAACCACAGGGAACCTCTCTTGAACTTTGATTTATTTTGCAGTAGGCCGTAACGCCTCGATGAAAAACTGTACCTTCTTCGCCTGCTAAAAAGCATGTCATACCATCTACAAAGCCAAAGATTGGTTGCATCCCACCTTCGATTGGCGGTCCATATGGCCTAAACGTAAATGTGGGCGGTGTCATGCCTACTTCAACAGAAATGCACTCGGCAATTTGCGCTAAAACAGATCCTGAACTTAGCAAGAGTACAAAAGACGTGGCGATCACTTTAAATTTCATATTAAGTTGGCCTGTAGAAAAATATTGGGGGGCTATTTAAATGAGGGGGCAATGATTACCCCCTCTAGACTCAAATTCTATAAAACGATGAGGTTGAATAATGGTTTTGCAATCAAGGCATTGGCATACCTGATTGAATATCCATTTTGCACATCTGTTTAGCGTCCTGAGCACCATGAATCTTTGAAAATCTTTGCATATAACTTGTAGACAGGCACTCGTCCATTTGCTTTACCCTTTGTTGCTCATACAATTGTCCATTTGCTGGACCCGCCCAACCCAAACAGTACCCTTCGGCTGAGGGTGATCGCCTGTTACCATACCCATTTTTTATACACAACATAAAGCGCTCATAGTTAATATTAAATTGAGTCGCTTGTGCTGGAGATAACCATGCTTCGGCTTGAGCTACAGTTGTCTGAGAAAAAACTGAACTAGATAGAAAAGACAGTAGAATTAAAATGCAAGGAATAAAACTTTTTAGATATTTCATAGCAGCTCCTTTAAATTATTAAATGTCGCTTGATATAAGAACAAACATAATCTCCCTCTCTTTGGAGGCTGTACTTCAGGATGAAGTCATAATGTCAGGCAAAAAGCATGTTTGACACTACCGCAAGAGAATTCCTGGTGATGCCGGGATACTGCCAGGGACTTTATTAAGGCTTAATAATTGCGAAATGATCTTTAAGACCATTGGGGAATAGCCGTTATCGTTTGCTGGAATGCTATGAACATCATCATCAATATTTTTTACTCTTGCAAAATTTCTATTGCTTGGGTCATTTTTTCTGACAACCAATAGGGC
>CAINLV010000024.1 GCA_903850565.1 uncultured Actinomycetes bacterium | reverse complement strand
TTGCAACTCAAATCAGATTGCCTCAGCTACTGCCAATGTGATGCAACAACTTGCAGCCGATCCCTCAATCGCCTCGGCATCTTTGTCATCTGCCACCCAACCTAACGGTGGAGTACCAACAAGTTTTGCAACAACTTGCGGAACGGTAAAAGTTTTTGTCACAACCGTAAATACTGATTCGTTAACAAAATGCACGCTTTCTACTTCAAGTACTGCATCGGTAACAAACACCACGACCAATCCTTCTGCGCCGGTAGTTCAAAACACTGGCGGCACTAGTACTACTTGCCCTGACGGTGGCGGCGGTGGCGGAGGTACTAACAACAACTGTCCAACGGGGCAAACCTGTATAACCAATGGCTATGGCTACGCAATAACTTTTGACAACCAATTGCCGTCAATTTTTCATAAGACTTATTCAGATTCGAGCACTTCAACAATTAGCAGGGTCGCGGTTGCAACAGGTGGCGTTGTAACTATCACTACTTCGTCAGCTCACACTTACAGTCCAGGCGATACGATTACAGTTTCAGCGGCCACGAACACCACTGTCAATGGAACATTTCAGATTGTGACTACTCCATCTTCAACAACCTTCACCTATGACACTTTTGACAGCACCATCCCTACGGTTGTTGCAACTGCTGACTCGGGCTCTGTTGCGGGAACTTATGTGACTGCGGCATTGCCTGCGCTTTCTTCAATGAGTTCTAATATGAACTACTCATGCCTTTTCTCGGGTTCATACCATCCTTTCTTAGGTTGGAATACTCTGGCTAATGGCACCGGAACCAACTATGCGGATGCAACAACAGTTGACTTAACTGATGCGGCATTGGGCTTGGCCGCCGGCGACACTTGGTCCCCAACTCTTTATGCTCAATGGGGTGCTTGTGTTCCGGATGCGCCAGTGATTTCTGGAATTGCTAGTAATTCGGATACCCAATTGACCATTACATTTTCGATTCCTAATGGCAACGGGTCAACCGTTTCTTCTTATACATTTACGCAACGATCCTCAAAATCTGGAACAACAACCTACGCCAACGTTACGGACGCCGGAAGTGCCAACCTGACCTGCGGCGCCAATACTTGTACTTACAAAATAAGTGGGCTTTTAAAGACTGACTCCGGATATTCCTTTACTGTTATTGCAACTAATAGCCAAGGAAATTCAGCTGAGTCCAACCAAAGCGGATGTTTGATTCCAACAGGGAATACTGGAAAGAGTTGTACTACTACACCGCCGGCTTCTTCCTTCCCATATTCTGTAAGTTACTACGCAAACAGCTACACCTGTGCTAATGGCGAAACCCCAATCACAGCCGCAGCTGGAGATTCAGGTACAGGTACTAGCGTTACCTTGCGTTCATTGACACCTTCCTACAACACATCGGGAACCAATTACTCTTTTGCTGGGTGGTCAACTACCTGTGGAGATGGAACGGTCGAGTATGCGGGGAATGCCACAGTTACTCTGACAGACAACACTTGGAGTGCTAAAAAACTTTATGCAGTGTGGACTTTAGGTTCCAATGGCGGAGATAAGCCGCCAGTAACGACCTGTTCCGATTTAGACAATCCGATCCTGGTCCATAAAGGCAAGCATGGCCGCTGGTACATCGCTGCTTTGAATGCACTATTTAAAAAGGGAGTGATCCGAACTTTCAATTCCCACGGACACTATGTGGATATAGATTGCTCTAAGGACGGCAACTGGAAGGGTAAGGGCGATCGTTGTAATGCCAACAAACACCACGACATTGAAATCTCTTTCGAAAAAGGCGGTCATTATTTTGAAAGCGAAGACCAGTTAGATATCAAGAAGAATGATTCTGATGTGGGTCAAACAATTCACATTGATAACGATGCCAATGATTCCAAGGCCAATTTCTCGGGATGCGGAAATGGCGCGAAAATGGTCAGTTGTACCTACAAGAACTTGCCATCCTCCAATGGAAATTGGGATGGAGTAACTCTGACCTTCGGTGGATCGACAGGCATAAAGAATGAAGATGGTGACTTCAGCTTGTGTGGTCCAAACGTTACTTCAGGTCCTAAATTTGTTTTGGTCTCACTGGGGAGTAAGAAAGTATCCGATTGTAAGAAATTATTCCCGACAACGTACGCCACTTCTTGCCCTGCCGTTCATGATGGCTCGGTGCCAATCTATGATGCAGCTGCGGCAGCAACATCAGCCGTGTGGGGAACCGTCTATTCGGATGATTCATCGGTCAAGATTGCGCAAAGCAGTACCAACCAGCATCAGGTACTTGGTGGAATTCAATCGAATACTGCCACCGTGTCTTGTTCTGCGGCATCCAAATGTGGCTTCTACGTAAACTCCGGTAATACAACGGGTCGAGTCTTAAAGTTGACGTTGATCACCTCAACTGGTGTGAAGAGCGAGCATTTGATTTACATAAATGATGGCTCGGGTCTGACACCGGGAAGTAAGTTCTCCGTTACCAATCAGGGTTCGTGAAGCGATTCCAGCATCCAGGAATCGATAAGGGTTTCACCTTTGTCGAACTTCTCGTTGTTATCTTGATTATTGGAATTCTTTCGGGAATTACCTATGTTGGTTTGGGATCTTCTCGGACCACAGGCCTTCAAAATGCCTGTAAAACCGCCTATCAAGGCCTGGCGCTAGCGATTTCTGCTTACCAGAGCGATAACAGTGGTGCACTTCCGCCTTCAATTTCAGCGTTGCAACCAACGTATTTGAGCGCCGGATTAGTTAGCTCATATTCGAGCAACTTCTCTATGCAATTGGGATCATTTCAGGTGGTGAGTTCAGCGTGGTCGGGCGGTACCGCGACGCTCAAATTCTTATCCAATTATTCTCCGCCAATAACCGTGGGAGAAACACTCCAAATATCTGGAGTTGATACTACAAATTACGATGGCTCTTACACCGTGGCATCAATCTCTGGATCATCTTCCCCATACACGATTACTTACCTAAAGGCATTGAGTCCAGCAACGGTGACGGCTGCAGCTAGTGGCGGGGCCATAACAGCAGTGACGCCGTCATCGCCGGCAGTTGGCAAGGTTACCTATGCGACCACCACAACGGTCCCGGTAGGGGCTTCCATAACGATTTCTAGCTTGGCTCCATCCGGTTATAACGGAACTTTTACCGTAACTGATTCAACCCCTGGAACTTCGTTTTCAGTTGCCAATGCGACCGTCACCGCGGTGACAACAGCTGTTGGAACTTTCTCTGGAATTGTTACTTATACCGCGGTAAATAATTTTGTGACTGGTCAGACAACAACAATCACAGGCCTGACTGCAACAACCGGTTCGTCGTTGAATTTAGCTTCGCAAGTAGTTTCAGCGGCCACTTCCTCACAATTTACTATCAATAACAACACGGTTGGCACATCTTCGGGAGTTCAAGCAGGATCTGCAACGCTAATTACAATTCCACAATCAGCAACCACGGTTGCGATCACAGCAATTTCTGGAACCGGTAGCGCAGTCACTTACAACACTGCCAGTACGACAAACCTTCTAGTTGGAAATTCCGTTACAGTTAGCGCAGCAACTACTGCCGGTTATAACGGTTCATTTATAATCTCCTCGATAGTGCCAAACACTAGTTTTACAGTGTCTAGTGCTGCGACGGGGGCCACCAGTACAGCGACAGGTTTGGGATATTCCTCTTCCACTTCTGCGATAATAAATGTAATATCTGACGCAGCAAGTGCGTATGATGTTTACTTGTACGATTCGAAAGGGGCACGGTTAGGGACAACCGCGCCAGGTGCATGTACTTCATTGACATAATGAAATGTATGCAAGCAGTAAATGAAAAATGCAAGGAAATGAAAACTAAATAAGTATCTGATTCTAGATTAACTACTAACCACTCATGGGACGGGCGGAAAAGTGGAAAAGAAAAAATGGAACTTGAGCGATCCTCAAAGTTCTCGGGACGCAGGATTCACACTTGTAGAACTTTTAGTTGTGATTCTTATTATCGGCATTCTCGCGGCGATTGTTACTGTTTCTTTGGAAGGAACAATTGCAGATGCGAAGTCGAAGAGCTGTTCTCAAGATGCATCCAATCTTTATTCGGCGTTGAATACCTACGCGCTTTCTTCTACTGGCGGAAAAGGTGATTTACCACCCGCGCATGGGGCGACTTTTACCGACTCCGCGTTGGCAGTAGATAATTCCAGTTCTGGGATTTTTTCTGGCAAGCCCTACCTCTGGACTAATTCCGCAACCATCACCGCAGCAACCGGAAATGGCAGTTCCATTGTCTATACCGCGACCAATACCTTCGTCGCTGGTGAGTCAGTTTCTGTCACGGGACTAACTGTGACTACCGGATCCTCGCTCAATATCTCATCGGCCATCATTACCGCAGCAACGGGATCTTCATTTACCGTTGCAAGTTCTACAGTGGGAACTGCCACCGCCCAAGCCGGTACCGCAGATGTAGCAGGTGGAGATTTAGCGGTATTAATACCTAACTTCCTGAGCAAGCTTCCTTCGGAAGTATTAAATGGAACTATGGCGGCGTATTACATCACGGCAAAATCGGGGCGGGCCCTGAGCAACCCGATCATCATCGTTACGTCATCTGTCGCTAACTGCGCCAAGGTAGGTATTTAGTACTTTTTTCAATCGGACATTTCTGATTTTTCCGTCAGAAATGTCCGATTTTCCGTGCGGATTATTATACAATTCTGCTAAACCTAAGGTATGCTTCGGAAAACCTTTGGGACAAATCTGGTACTGGGACTCCAGGAACCTCTTATTTAAGGAGATAGCATGCATGATTTATTAAGAAAGGCTCGCGCGCGTAAAGCTGCGGCCGCGGATAAGGGCTTTACTCTTATCGAACTTTTGGTTGTAATTTTGATCATCGGTATTTTGGCTGCGATTGTTGTCGTTGCCTTGTCTGGTACAAGCTCTGATGCAAATGCAAAGGCTTGTTCACAAGATGCATCCAATGTTTACTCTGCAATTTCTAACTACCAAGTTGCTAACGGTGGAAATACTCTTCCTCTTGCAACTGGTACTGCTGTTCCTTACTCAGCAGGCGTCTCTATTATTCCAAATGCCGGAAGCCTGACTGCGTATGGCTTCACTCCTTATGGATTTAAGACGGCCCCAATCACTGCCGCTACTGGTGCTGCTGGAACCATTACTTACACTGCCGTCAATAACTTGACTGCTGGCGATGTAGTGGCCATTGCAGGTCTGCCAATCACTTCTGGCGCAACTCTCAACTTGGCTAGTGCCACTGTTGCAACTGCATCCGGAACCCAATTCACTGTAACCAACGTATCTGTTGGAACTTCGGTTGGTCCAGGAACAGCAACATCTTCAACCGCCCACGATCTTTCAGCGTTGGTTCCAACCTACCTCAGCAAGGTTCCTACCGATGTAGTTGCATACTATGTCACCAACAAGGCTGGTTCAGCGCTTTCTAACCCGGTTGTTGTTGTTACTGGTGCAAATTGTTTAGGCAAGGGCGCAGGTATCTAATTAGTAGTACTAATTAGATTGTATTAATTTCTTCATGAAGTGGGGCGGCCTGAAAAGGTCGTCCCACTTTTTGTTACTGATTGGAAGAAAATAACGAAGTGATTTAAACAAAGTACCAGGGGGAGCTATGTTTTCTCATACAGTTGTTACAACTAAGTTGCCAGTTGCCTTCTTTATTCTCTTCATTCTAATTTTGGGATTGGAATTTGGATCTTTCATCTCCGTTTTGATCGATCGCGTTCCTGCCAACGAAAATATCAATAGGAGATCGTTCTGTCCGAAATGTAAGAATGAATTACGGATTAGAGACAATATCCCTTTAATCAGCTATTTAGCTCTGCGGGGGAGATGTCACTATTGCCACGCTGAGATTTCCAAAAAGTATCCGCTGCTGGAAATTGTTACTGCGGCAGCCCTTTTCATCCCGCTCTTTCAATTTGATGGTTTTTGGGTCATTGCAGCATGGGAAGCATTTGTAATTTTTGGTATTGCCTTGTCCGCGATTGATTTCCAGAGCCGGGAACTTCCCGATTTACTAATTGGACCACTTTTTTTGTCGGTAACAGTTCTGCTTGGAGTCGATGCCCAACGATCTGGACATTGGATTGAGCTGCGCAACGCGGCAATGGCTTCGGTCTTTCTCTTCCTTCTCTTTCTTCTCATTTATATGGTGACGAAAGGGGGAATTGGATTGGGAGATGCGAAGTTGGCAGCATCTATCGGTTTCTTGACTGGATACCACGGTTTGATTTCGACATATATGGCAACCATTACCGGGTTCACTTTGGCCACGTTGGTCGGTATTTCCTATATAACGGCAAAAGGCTTGCCCACTAAAAGCAATTTTCCTTTTGCACCCTTTTTGGTAGTCGGTACCTTAATGTCTGTGTGGCTAACGACGATAATGGAAAATCTACGGTTTTAGAATAATCCGGATTGGATTGCCGACTTTGTCCTCCAAGTGAGAAAGCGCAGTAGCAGCTTCTTCCAAGGGTAGGACCTCTGAAATCGAACCGGATAGATTTAATTTCTTCGCCGCGATCATCTGTACGATTTCAATTGTGTGACGGGTAGTACTTCCATAATGTCCAAGGATTTGATTTCGTTTGAAGGAAAAAGTTATGTCGCTGGGAATGACGATTGCCTCATTTGCCAACCCAACAATCACTAGGCGTCCACCTTCACCTAAGAGTCGAAGTGATTGATTCCGTGCCGACCCTGAACCTACGAAATCGAATGCGACATTAAATCCAGCGCCCCGCATTACCTCCTTTGCTGTTCCAAGAAACTCTGGATCAGTCGGGTCGAGTGCATAATCAGCACCAGCGGCCAAAGCGCGTTCTCTGGCCTTGGCTATAGGGTCGACTGCAACTATGGGCCCGGCTCCCACTATTTTCAGCAATTGAACCGCATGAAGTCCTAAACCTCCGACACCAAAGAGCAGCACGCTCTCATTGGGCTTTACCGCAGCGGTCTGAGTAATTGCCGCCCACGGCGTAGACACTGCGTCAGGGATAATGCACGCTTGTTCAAAAGGCAAGGTTTCGGGAACCCGCACCAAAGTATCAGCGCCAGCAACCACATATTCGGCGAAACCACCGTCGTAATCGAATCCCATAGTGGTGACGCGGTTAAATTGATCCCTCACGCCGGCACAAACAATCACCCGGTCGCCTGCCGCGAACTTAGTGACTTTCTCGCCCACGCTTTCAACGATGCCAGCAACTTCATGACCCATGGTTACAACGTCGCCCTTCAAGAAACCTGGCGTGATAGATCCTCGAAGTAAATGAACATCGGAAAGGCAGACACCGGCGGCCATTACCTTAATGAGGACTTCATCTGCTTCGGGAGTGGGCGTTTGCAGATCTACGACGGTAAATTCACGGGTAGAAATTTGGATTCGACCAGCTCTCATGAAATCTTTCCTATCGCTCTGGTGACAAGAAGATGAACCGTTGAACCGAATTCGGAGAAGGCTGGATTCGTTGTCTGGCCAGATTGATACCTGGCCCAAATCTGTTGGACTATCACGGTGAGACGAAATAGCCCGAAAACTTCATAGAATGTGAAATCGTCGCATGCCCAATTTGTTAATTCTAAATATCGATTTATGAATTCTTCTCGAGTTGGCATGCCAGGCAAATGGCTGGGCTGGCGACGTAGATCCGCGAAGGGGCCGTCATCGTTTCGATCAATCCAATATGCCAAGGCCGAACCTAAATCCATGAGTGGATCGCCAACCGTGGCCATTTCCCAATCTAGAACGCCGACCAGGATGGGATCTTCTTTCAGATCAAAGACCAAATTATCAAGACGCCAATCGCCATGAATGACGCATGAGGCAATGTCATGTGGCTGATTGACATGCAACCAGTTCATCAGAATTTCGGCATCTGGAACATCTGGAGTGAGTGCGGCTCGGTATCTTCGGGACCAACCATCAACCTGCCGAGACACATATCCTGGCCCCTTATTGAAATCTGCCAAGATGTTAGCGTCGATTTGATGAAGTTGAACTAAACCCGTTATTGCAAGGTTTCCGATAGTGGTTATTGCCGCCAGATCTAGCGTGGAATCTTGCGGAATGTTTCTTCGCAAAATAGTTCCGGGAATTTTCTCCATGACGTAAAAATCGGCACCGATAACACTGGGGTCTTGGCAGAGTGCGAGAACACGTGGAACGAGCGGGAAAACTCCTTTCAGCTTTTCTTGGATAATGAATTCGCGCTTCATGTCATGCGCAGATGCTGCCTTCGTTCCGAACGGCGGCTTCCGAAGAACTAATTGGCGGTCAGGATAGGTCAATAAATAGGTCAGATTTGAGGCTCCCGATCGAAATTGTTCGACCGTGGGCAGGCTTGCCAATTCAGGAATTACCCCCATAAGCCAGGCGTGAACCGCTTCCAGGTCAAAGCGATCTTCACTGCGTACTTGAGTTAAGTCATTCACGGTAATTACTACTACTTCTGTGAATGAGATCTGATTTCAAGGCGAGCGATATCTCGAAGGTGGACTTCATCTGGGCCATCTGCAATGCGAAGCGTCCTTATCGCAGCGAACATTCCAGCCAATGGCGTTGCTTGGCTAACGCCGGCTCCACCAAAAGTTTGGATAGCTCGATCCACCACGCGTTCGGCCATTTGCGGCACTGCCACCTTTATGGCGGCAATCTCCTTTCGGGCCTCTTTGGCGCCAACGGTATCTATCAGCCAGGCAGCCTTCAAAACTAGGAGCCGAGATTGTTCTATATCTATCCGCGAATGCGCGATCCATTCTTGAACGACGCCTTGTTGTGACAGTTCCTTACCAAAGGCGGTTCGGTCCAGCGAACGTTCAACCATAAGAGATAGAGCTTTTTCGGCGGTACCAATGGCGCGCATGCAGTGATGGATACGTCCTGGACCAAGGCGGGCTTGGGCAATGGCGAAGCCGGAGCCTTCTTCGCCAATCAAATTGGTGATAGGTACTCGAACGTTGGTAAATAAAATTTCGGCATGGCCATTCTGGTGGGAGTAGCCGAAGACGCTTAGGTTGCGAACGATTTCCACGCCAGGAGTGTTCATGGGCACCAAAACCATGGATTGTTGGTGATGGGAGTCGGCATCGGGATTCGTTTTTCCCATCACGATCAAAATGGCACAGCGAGGATCCATTGCCCCAGTGGTCCACCATTTGCGACCATTAATGATGTATTCATCTCCGTCACGAACGATGCTTGTGGTTATATTTCGGGCGTCGCTTGAGGCAACATCAGGCTCGGTCATAGCAAAGCCCGAACGGATTTCACCATTGAGCAACGGGGTTAACCATTGAGCTTTCTGGTCCAATGATCCGAATAAATGCAACACCTCCATATTTCCGGTATCGGGGGCGGCACAATTAAATATTTCCGGGGCGATCTCCGGGGACCAACCAGTGAGTTCGGCAAGTGCAGCATAATCAGTGACGGTTAATCCATGGGCTGGGTCATGCGAATCTGGAAGAAAGAGGTTCCACAATCCCTGCGTGCGAGCTGAAGCCTTCAGAACTTCGATTATGGGCGGAAGTTGATGAGGCTTGCCCGCGGCTATGAGCTCTTCTCGTTGTTGGTAGTACAGAGCTTCAGCCGGAAAAACTTGGGATTTCATAAACTCTTCAACTTTGGATAAGTATTCAGCGGCCTTAGGGCTAATAGTGAAATCCATAGTAGTACCGTACGCATAATCCCTAAGAATGAGGAGAGTACATGGGCATTCTGGAAAGATTTCGTTTAGATGGCAAGGTTGCCATTGTTACGGGCGCATCCTCAGGGTTGGGAGTTGCCTTCGCGAAGGCGCTCGCTGAAGCCGGCGCCGATCTAGTCGTTGCTGCCCGAAGAGTTGAAAAGTTAACGCAAACGAAGGAGCTGGTTGAGTCCCTGGGGCGCCGATGTACTGCCGTGGCCACCGATGTTTCCGACCCCGACCAATGTTCCGCTCTTGTGGCGGCGGCCATGGCGACCTTTGGCAAAGTTGATATTTTGGTCAACAATGCCGGAGTTGGAAGTGCCATTCCGGCCACCAAAGAGACCCCCGAACAATTTCGCGGAGTACTAGATGTCAATTTAATGGGCGCTTACTGGATGGCACAAGCATTTGCTAGGGAAGTCACTAATGGCGGAGTTATTGTCAATATTTCTAGTGTTCTGGGGCTACACCCTGGTGGCCTGCCACAAGCAGCTTACGCATCTAGTAAAGCCGGGTTGATTGGGCTTACGCGAGATTTAGCAGGACAGTGGAGCGGTCGCAAAGGCATCAGAGTCAATGCGCTGGCGCCGGGGCTCTTCCCGTCGGAGATGTCTGATGAACTTCCAGAACGAATTTTCGAACAAATGAAGTTGTTGACTCCGATGGGGCGAATTGGGGATCCCGAAGAATTGGCCGCAACTCTGATTTGGTTAGCAAGCGATGCATCTTCCTACGTCACGGGAATAACAGTTCCCGTCGATGGTGGCTATTTAATGCCATGAGAGGTACCAACTAATATCTGCCCATGAGTGAACTTCTTAGAAATGTAACATTGGATCGCCTGTTTCGGCACATGGCTTGGGCAAATTCCTATCTCCTAAAAAAGCTATCACAGTTGTCCACCGAAGAATTGGCGTTGGGGTTGCCTGATAACGATTGGAACGTTGGCGCGATAACAGAACACTTTGTTCGATCTGCAGGGTTTTATGTTCGTCGACTTGGTGGCGAAATAGAAACTTTGTCAGTGGATCTGCCGCTGACACCTTCAGATCTGGGTCAATTACAAGAACGATCTGCTCGGTACGATGAACAGTTACGAGAAGAATCTCTAAAAGAGGAAGCGATTCTGGTTCACGAACGAGATGGCCAAACTATCCGAAGAGCGCGTTCCACAATTTTAGGTCAGTCAATTCATCATGCGATTGAACATCGCGCTCAAATCGCCGATATTTTGGTTTTTCACAAAATCACGATTATCGATTTGGATGAAATTGATGTGTGGGGGTTGGGAGATGCAGAGGGAATGGGCGAGTGATCGCGATCAAAACCCGTCGCCAACGGGGCGGAATATCTGCTTAAATCAGGCTATGAACGAACCAAAGATCCGATCTGAAATATTGGAAACCGGAAATCCCAAGATAAATTCTGCTCGCATTGTGATTGATGCCCCAGCGGAGAAAATTTTTGCCCTTCTTTCGAATCCAAGAAAGCACTCTCAACTGGATGGAACCGGAACCTTAAGAGATACGATTTTCGGACCAGAGAAATTGGTTTTAGGATCAAAATTTGGCATGAACATGCACCTAGGCATTGATTATCGAATTACAAATACTGTTGAAGAGTACGAGGAGAATCGCTTGATAGCCTGGCGGCACTTAGGCCGTTGGCGATGGCGTCACGAGCTCCTCATTCTTGGGCCAAATCAAACTCAAGTTACCGAAACCTTTGATGGTTCTTATGCTCCTTGGTGGTCCCAAATTTGGCTTCGAGCCCGCAAGGCCTACCCGTGGACCCAAATGGCCGTAGCGAAATCGCTCGTGACTTTAAAACTGGTATGCGAAAGTTCGGACTAAGTTAAGGATGAATGAATCGGGATTGACCTTACGAGAACTTAGAGTTGAAGATTACGAACAAGCAATTGCCGCCGAGCGTGAACTTGAAGCCGATGATTTTGGATTTCTCTTGGAAAATTACCAGCCGGGAATTGAGTGGCCCAACTACGTTCACAGGTTGATTGAAATAAGGAATGGCATAGATATTGAGCCCGACCGAGTTTCAGCAACGTTTATGGTTGCCGTGGTAGGCCACGACATAGTCGGTCGCACCTCAATTAGACACGCATTAAATCCCCATTTGGCCAAGGTTGGTGGTCACATTGGTTACGGAGTACGTCCAGAATTTAGGCGAAAGGGTTACGCCAAAGAGATTCTTCGTCAATCCCTGTCATATGCATTAACCCTGGGATTGACTCGGGTACTGGTGACATGCGATGACGAAAATGTGGGATCGGCAAAGACTATCGAAGGATGCGGCGGTGTCTTGGAGTCCGTTATCGAAGTGGATGGTTCGTTAAAGCGAAGATATTGGATTGATCAAAAAATTAATTAGTTAAAGTAACTTTAGAGAGACCTTCGGGGGCGTCAGGATCAAAACCTGATCGCACCGCAAACTCCATCGCCAACCTTTGAAGAGAAATTGCATCGGCTATGGTTGAAACGATTTCATCGTCACATTGCGAACCCGATACGACAATGTCATCGCCCGTTGGGGATCCGCCGTTTCCAATCCACATAAGTTGGCCAACTTTCATCCGAATCTTAGAGACCGCTTCTTCCATCGAGCCTGCTGGAGTGTGGGCCGGGGCGATAAGCAAAACTTGAGTTTGCGAAGAGAGGGCAGAAATTGGTCCGTGAAGATAGTCGGCAGTCGATAGACCTTGCACAGAAACTTTCACAGTTTCTTGAATTTTCAGGGCAGCCTCGCGAGCATTGGGATAGGCAAAACCACGGCCAAGAACAACAATTTCACGATTGCGACTTAGGGATGCCACTGCCTCCGAGACCAAATCTTTATTAGCTGCCAGTTTTTCGGCCTGCGATATTAGCAACCGCCCATTAAATTCCTTGCCGCTCCACGTGGAGACTAATAAATAAGAAATTAAAAGTTGTGCAGAATAACTCTTTGTGGCTGCCACTGCCAATTCTGGTCCCGCATTCAAAGAAAAATGGAAGTCGGCAAGTTTAGCCAGTGGAGAAAGTTCATCATTGGTCATTGAAATCAATGTAGCTCCAGCGCTCTTGGCCGCTGTTGCAAATCCCACTAAATCCGGAGATTGCCCACTTTGGCTGATAGCAATTATCAAGGTTCCGTCATAATGCAGCGTTGATCTATATATGGTGACCGAAGAGGGAGATGTAAGACCACAGGGCAGACCTAGTTGTGTTTCGACCAGATATTTTAGAAAGTGAGCGGCATTGTCAGAGGTGCCTCTAGCTAAAATCAGGATCGAGCGAATTTTCTTTTCATGCAACAGATTTTTTACGCCTTCGAAGATCGATGAGTTGTCAAGAATTTTGGCAAAAATCGATGGAGTTTCAGAGATTTCAGATGCCATGATTTCGCCGATATGATTCATATTCCCATTATTCCATACCTATTTCACCTTTCATCACCTAGAATTGCCACATGAGTTATGTACTTATGGTTAAGCCATGAGAATCCAATGTAACAGCGCTTTTATCGATGGATCGCTGACTAATGAAGTTTGGTTTGATATTCACGAAGGGCGTATCGCCGAAATTGCTCCAGGCTTCTGCGCCGAGCCAGATATAACGATCCCTGGCATCGTAATCCCGGGATTCGTTGACATTCATTGTCATGGAGGTGGCGGTTACTACTTTTCGTCGGAATCCAGCGAAGCGATAGAAAAAGTAATTGCAACTCATCGTTCTCATGGAACCACTGGCGTAATGGCTAGTCTGGTTACTGAGCCCCTTTCAGCACTCAAAGCTCAAATTTCCAGACTTAACGAGTTTGCCGCGCGAGATCAAATCCTAGGCATTCATTTAGAAGGTCCATACCTAGCGCCATCCAGAGCGGGCGCTCACGATGTTTCACTACTTCGCACACCACTAGTTGCCGAATTTCAAGAGTTGTTGGCCGTCGGTAATGGACATATCAAGATGGTCACCCTGGCCCCAGAAATAGCGGGCGCTATGGCTGCCATCGAATACCTAGTATCGCAAGGTGTGATTGTTGCGCTGGGCCATACCGAAGCAAATTCGCAGATCGCGATTCAAGCACTTGCCGCCGGAGCATCAGTCATAACGCACTTCAATAATGCCACCCCAAAATTAGAACCTGGAGTTGATAACTTATCTAGCGTTGTAATTGATGACCCCGACACATTTTTAGAGTTGATTATGGACGGCCATCACGTGAGCGAACCACTAATGCGTCAGGTTATTGAAAGCGCTCCAGAGCGGTTGGTTTTGATTACGGATGCTATGTGCGCGGCTGGGGGAGTTGATGGTCAATATAAAATTGGCCAACTTCCAGTCACGGTTACCGATGGAGTTGCACGGTTAAATGCCAATCAAGCTTTGGCTGGCAGAACTTTGACCATGGACCGTGCATTCCTTAACTTTCTAGATATGGGTTACTCCTTGGATGCGGCTATTGCTGCCACTTCTACCAATGCGGCCAAGGTCTTGGGAGAAGGAGATCGTGGAGTTATTAAAATTGGTGGAAGAGCAGATTTGCTATGTTATGAAGCAGGACTTGGAAAAGTAACGACGATTGCCACTAACGAATGATCGCTATAGATGTGGGTCAGTCGGGTTCTCGGGTGCAAAGTGATGGCGTTGAAATCACGTTAGAACGTGGAAAATTGGCTGGCGAAGATATTTTGACCACCATTCGAAATATCTGTGCATCGCTGCCCGAACTTCGAAGTGAAACTGTCTCGCTTTCACTTACCGGTTTTGCTGGTGAAGTCAGTGAACCGGTCCCTTTCCACGATATATGTGCACAAACATTTGGATCGAAGGAAACAGCGGTTATCGATGATGGGTTGGCAAGTTTTGCCGGCGCTCTACTAGGTCAAATTGGGGTCGCGCTTGCTATTGGTGGTGGAGTCGTCGCGGTAGCGGGTAAAAATAATAATTTTTCGCATGTGGATGGCCTGGGAAGTACTTTTGGCGATGAAGGTGCCGGATTTTGGTTGGGATCTAGGGCCATCGCCCGCGCATTAGCAACTCGAGAAGGTCGCGACGACAAAGTGGCGCTCTTAGATATTTTTCGAGATGAAGTCAATGCTTACGACGATCTGAAAGTGAAGAACTCTTCTGATGCGGTGTTGCTCGCGATTGAATCCGCACGAAAACTCCTCGATTCCGCCGATCAAAATATTGCAGGCGCCGTCGAAATCCGCGAAGAAGGAGCCAGACTTTTAGGTAAGACCATCGTTGCCGCTTGGAAAAACGCCGGTGGCTTAGTCAGCGAATATCCCAATATATGCATTACTGGAGGATTGGCAAAGAATAGGAACTACTCTGAATTGATTGCAAGGCAAGTGTGCCAAGAGATTCCCGGAGCCCGAACTGTATCTCCGCAAGGAAATAATCTGGATGGGGCAATCTGGATTGCACAGAATTTGCGAGAAGATCTTCCACCGATGCTGAGATGGGCAAGGAGCGCAACGTTATGAGCTTAGTAAATGTATTCATTGGAGATAGCGTCACTGATTGTGGCCGAGAAATTGCACCTCCTTATGGAGATGGTTATGTGAACGAAATCGCCAGCAGTGGGAGATTGCCTGGTCGCATAATTAATGTTGGCACCAGTGGACATAGATTGGTGGATCTAGAAGGTCGGTGGGCTACAGATGTAATTGCATATTCTCCTACTTTGGTTTCCATCGCCATCGGGATCAATGACACGTGGCGGCGTTATGACGACAATGACCCGACTTCAACAGCAGAGTTCGAAAGTCGCTATCGCAGAATATTGACTAAAACTGTGGAGCTTTCTCATCCTCGTTTGGTTTTATGTGAACCATTTCTCCTTCCGGTTCGAGAGGAAATGAAAGTATGGCGCGAAGATTTGGATCCCAAAATTCAAGTTGTACACGATCTAGCGAAAGAATTTGGGGCAGTCTTAGTTGAATTTGATGCCCAGTTCAGGGCAAAATCAATGCAGATTTCAATGAGCGCACTGGCCGAAGATGGCATTCATCCCACGCCTCAAGGACATGCGCTTATGGCCAAAATTTGGTTAGAGGCCGTAGGACTATAAAAGAGATCTGATTAACTAAAAGTTTTCAGTTCTGCAATTAATTCGTTGAGTGGACCTTCTATCTGGTCACCAAAAAGATTCTTCGGAGTGCTCTTTAACTTCTCCAAGAGACTCTTCAATTGCTGTGAAACATTTGCTGGTCCAACGATGATTCTTCGTTCAGAATCAAAAGTGCACTCACGTAATGATTGCCCGAGTCCGAAAAGAACTTCACCGCCCACTTTATATTTGGCCAGCCAAGGCAAAATCTCTTCAATCAGTCCTGCGTGAGAAAAACTTTCAGAAGTTAGATCCTTGTAGTTAGCAGCGATAACCAAAGATTCAGTTTCAAAAATATCTGCCGACTGGTTCATATTTCCTGATCTCCAGGCGGAGACACCGGCATGAAAAATCTTTCGAAGATCTGGTGCAGGGTCTCCGCCAACATTGGAACCTAAAGAATTTCGGAGAAAATGTCGAAGGCAGGCGCGCTCGTTAACATTTGGGAATAATCGAATTAACGCATCTTCCCAAGAACAAGCGGGATCATAAGCGGTGCTATTCCACAAATAATCTCCAATTGTGGCCAAGGGGATCAGTGAGGATTCGAATTGCAACATGGGGTTGGAGAGCAAACCATATGAATATTTTTCTAGACCCTTTTCCCGTCCGCGAACTGGCCCAATGTAAAGATTAGCTTGCATGGAACCGTCATTAACTGGGAAGTTGTCCCAATACAAAGCGGGCCGCAGTGCACTTCGTTCGAAAATGACCGCGTCCGAAATATCCAGATATTCAGAGCAAATCTGTCTTCCCGTCCACATAAGATTTACTCGAGCTCGCAATTTTCGACCAAGGTCGATGAGATATGGCTCATTGCCCCGTCCAGAATATTGCATAGGGCAGGCGGTTAGTTGAACGTTGTTGTTGATTGCTATTAATTGGTCAAAAACTTTATTGGTGAAGTCAGCATGAGCCTCGGCGGTAGAAGCATATTTTTCAATATCCTCTTGGTGTTGCAACTCCCAGGCGATGTCGTCCCAAAGCATTCCAAAATGTGTCGCACCTAATTCTAAAAGTTGGGTGAAGCGAAATACGACAGCAGCGACATCTTTGCTATCACTGTATTTGACCGAAAGACCGGGAGATACGCAGGCAACAAAATCGACACCATGCTTCTTTCCTTGCAAAATCAATTCTTTTGCTTGAGTGAGGAATTCGTTTGGAAAAGGTGAGCGCCAATTGAAACGCTGTAGCGGATCATCTTTAGGTGCCAAGAAGTAGGTGTTCATGCCAAAATCACCGAAAAATTCAATCCCCCGAAGACGTTGTTGATGTGTCCATGGTTGTCCATAGAATCCTTCTACGACCCCACGAATTCGAAATGCTGGGCCGTCGATCAGATTTAGGGGTGTGGAATCTGAGCTATCGATCCACTTCAATAAGGCATTAAGTGCATAGCGAAAGGCGTGAACTTCAGATAAACCAATGCTAACTTTGATCTCTGATCCAGTACGTGAAGCTGTTATGGAAAAACTCTCCACGCTTTCACCGCGCCATGAGCTAACGGCAATTACAATATTGAAAGGGGAGAGGATTTCATCATGGCGTTCCTGAAACGCGGTGGCGATCTGAGAATATTTTTGCGAATCATTCACTAATGAAATAGTCATAAGTGCGCTCCGGTCCTGGCTTCCATCAGAAGATTATTTAGGAAAGTGGTTGGAATTATTCCAAAATGCTGCTTCGCGGCTTGGATAACCGAACCATATACCGGTGAGATATCCAATACCTTCAGGGATGCTTCGGGCATTAGCTCCATGACGACGCTTTCAAATGTTTCGTCGAAGATTTCATATTTAGCAGTGTGTAACCCACCAGCGCGAATAACGGGAGTACTGACATCAGTAAAAATCAGCTTTCCTGCAACCGCTTTTACATCTTTAGCATGCTGAGTGGCGACTTCCTTGACGATTTTCATCGCCCCTAAATCTGCGGATTTCGCAATAGCAAAAATATTCGGCGCTAACTCTTCGCCCAATTGGAAGTCGTCCCGAGCCACTGCCTTAAAGAAAGTCGCCAAACTGCTGAAACCGGCATGGTCTAGAACCATATCCGTGAGGCGAGATGGTGCTTCCAATCCATGGAAAATCTTTGCCATCAGATCAAGTGTTAAAGCCACAAGTTGTCCAGCCCCGCCACCTTCGCCGAGTTCCATACCCATTGTTTGAAAGTTAGCCTGTTCAGTTCTTCCCGCAGTCTTCCCCCCAGTTCCGGCAATAGAAACAATTCCAATTCCAGTTGAGGTTCCCGCAAAGAGAGCAGCAAATGCGTCATTAATTATCACGGCAGGATTTTCGAATTCAAATCTGGAGAGTAAGGATTTGAACATTTCGATATCCGCATCCCAATCGACGCCGGCCAAAGCAAAGGTGGATTCAAGAATGTCGGATTCGGCCGTGCCCGAAGTTTCCAATACCTGCCCGATAACTTCACCGAGATTTTCGATAGTGGCATGTGTGCCAATTCGCTCCCAATTAGCGCTGCCATTGGCAGCAGTTGCCAATACATGGCCATCTAAATCAACTAGGCAGGCATGGGTTTTCGTTCCGCCGCCGTCAATTCCGAGAAACGTTTTACTCATGGAATTCACCGATCAAACCTTGATTTTCTTGCTTGAGATCTCGCCATAAGTCCCGCGCTGAAGATGCATCTGGCCCCAAGGGATTGGTTAAGAGAGCCAAGAGGGCACTTTGCTCGCTTCCGGTAACGGCGGCATCGATAGTTAGCATTTCAAAGTCCTTGACGCTTCTGACTAGCGCGTCGATGTCACTTCTCATTGGGGTGGATTTAATGGAAGTCGCCCCATTGGCAGTGATGCGGGCCGGGATTTCCATCACCGCATCGTCCGGGAACCCAGCAACCGCGCCATTATTTTTTGTATTCACAATATGAACCGCACCTGAATCATTATGTATATCTGCCATTAGTTCGGCGGCAGAATCCGAATAATAGGCACCGCCACGTTGCATTAATTCTTCGGGTTTGGCAACGAGAGATTCGTCGGCGAATTTTTCCATCAAAACTTCTTCAATCTTCATTACTTCACTTGCACGAGTTGGATGGTCTTTTTGATATTCGATCCAGGCTTTCTCTTCGAAATAATAGAGTAGATAGTAATTGGGAATAGTCTCCAAAAGGTCAATGGTGCTTTGGGTCCAGCCGGGGGATTCGCCGGGCTCAACCTTATTTATGGTCAATCCTCTAAATGCTTGTAGCGCTTCAAGAGTTTTGTCCTGGCCGTTGACCGTGACACCGCGAATCCAGGAAAGGTGGTTAAGTCCAATGTAATCAAATTGAATGTGATCCGATGACACATTTAGAGCCTGGGACATTTCGATTCGCGTATTCCATGGAACGTTACAGAGACCAATGGATCGAACTTGAGGTGCATGAGTTTGGAGGGCCTGCGTAATTAGCCCAGCTGGATTTGTGAAGTTAAGGAGAATTGCGTTTGGGGCTTCTTCTGAAATGATGTTAGCGATATTGAGAGCAACTGGAATTGTTCGAAGAGCTTTTGCAAATCCACCTACACCAACGGTTTCTTGTCCAACTAATCCATATTTTCGTCCCAAAAGTTCATCACGATGTCGGGCTGATTGAGTGCCTACTCTAAATTGGCTCACAACGAATGTTGATCCGCGAATACCACGGCGAATATCTGTTCCATATTCCACCGTGATGGCTGCACCAGCAGCCTTAATCATTCGTTGAGCAAATTTGGCGATGGTTACTAGTCGGGAGAGATCAATGTCAATCAAATGAATGGTGGTTACCGGCAATCGGTCATGCCGTTGCAAAATCCCATCAATTAGCTCCGGTGTATATGTTGACCCACCACCGACGACTGCAATTTTCATCAGATGGAGCTCGCAATTGGAGCGGTTAGCGGGGGATGCGTGTGTGCCTGTTGAAAGACCAAATCTCTGGCTTGTGATATTCCCACGCGTAATGCGCCAACCAAAATTCCACTATCGCCAAGCGTGGAGATTTCTAATCTAGGTGGAAAAGGAACTATTTCTGCGATCAATGCTTTTATCGGATCGATAAAGGAGGCCGCTTGTCGACCAATTCCTCCGGCCAGGACGACTAGTTCTACATCTGTAACTGCTGCGATTGCGGCGATGTATAGGGCAATCCGCTCTGCTTCCAAATCCATGACTGCCTTACCCAACGGATCCCCGTCTGCCGCAGCTTTCAATATATCCACGGTGGAGTAGGGCTCCTGCAATATCGATTTCTTATATTTCTTCGCCAGTTCACGACAAATTTCGGCGATTCGGTCGCCTGATGGGTTGGTAGAAGTTCGATGAGTGTCTTTTGGATCGCCAAAAGGTATGTAAAAAATTTCGCCAGCGGCCCCGCGGTATCCGCGGTGGAGTTTTCCATTGAGAACCAAACCCGAGCCAAGTCCGGATCCGACTGATAGAACTGCAAAATTCTCCACCCCAAGGCCATGCCCAATAGCCTGTTCAGCGGCGGTAACCAAGTTGATATCGTTTTCAACTATAGGGCGGATACCAAATTCCTTGTAAATCAAATCTGCCAGGTTAACGCCGTCCAGACTGCTGATCGTTCCAGCGATGGAGACTATTCCGGTACTTTGGTCGACAACGCCTGGCGTTCCTACAACTATGGTGGCAACGTCGTGAAGTGAGTAGCCAGAATCTTTAAGAGCGCGTTCAACAGCCTGGTGCATTACAGCCGTCAGAGCTTTCAAGGTAAGCGATTTGACTGGCCGAGAAATTTGCGATCGTGTTGCCAAATTCAAATCACCAACTGCGGCGCGAATGAATCTCGCGCCAATGTCAATCGCTAACCCAACCTTTACATCGCTAACTGCCTCGTAAACTAACCGAGCGCGTTTTGAATCGGATTCACCAGGGGAGATTTCGCGGACCAGCCCACAATCAACAAGTGATCGCAAAATATCGGATGTGGTGGGTTTTGATAGCCCGGTAGACCGAGCAATTTCAGCCGGATGTAAACCACCGCTGTCGCGCAATGTGTCAACAATGTGGCGTTCATTCATTTCTCGCATCAGGGAAGGAATGGCAGCCGAGCTTTGTGAGTTCATCTATCCCTTCACTCCTGTGAGCGTGACACCTTCGATAAAGACCTTCTGAGAGAAGAAAAAGATAATGATGACGGGAAGCATGAATAGTACCGATGCAGTCATCATCATGTTCTTCTGAACGTGGTGGATTCCTTGAAAGGCATTAAGCCCAATTCCCAGGGTCCACAACTTCTCATTTTCCACTAGATAGAGAAGCGGCCCGAAAAAGTCATTCCACGAGCCTAGGAATGCGAAGAGTCCTATGGCTGAAATCGCAGGCTTTGCGAGTGGAACGATGATCTGCATCATCAATTTAAACTCACTGCATCCATCAATTCGGGCTGCATCGGAGATCTCGTCGGGAATACTGGCGAAGAATTGGCGAAGGAGGAAAATAGAGAAGGCGCTGGAGAAGAACGAGGGAACTATCAACGGTAGAAAAGATGGAATCCAATGCAACTTCGAGAAAATGATGTAGACGGGAATCATAGTTACTTGTCCAGGCAACATCATCGTCGAAAGAATTATTATGAAGGTGACTCCGCGACCTTTCCATCGAAGACGAGACAGGACATAAGCCGGAGGCACGCTTGAGACAACGGTCCCGATAGTGGTCATAAGCGAGACAAAAAGTGAATTCATGGTCCATCGAAGAAATGGCACAGCTGTGAAAACTTCCACGTAATTATGCCAAATGAAGGGATGGGGCCAGAGTGACCTAGTTTCAGCCTGTCCATGCCCCATAACTGAAATTACTAAAACCAAAAAGAGTGGCAGGATAAATATCGCCGAAAGCGCAATGAGAACCGAATGGTTCGCCACCATGAGTAAAAAGTCATGCCAGCGTTTTTTGCGCTTTGCTTGAAGGGATTGAAGCCGCATGTATTCGCGCTGCTCTGCAGTGAAAGTACTCATTTGAAAAGTGATCCATTCGGATAATGAACCCATCGCTTCTGAGTTCTCAAAATAATGAGGGTACAAACTAGGGTAATTACAAGAAGTACCCAGGCAAGCGCCGAGGCATATCCCATTTCATACGCTCGGAAAGCGGAGAAATAGATATGAGTGGCATAAAAATACATTGAGTGCGAGTAGTCATTGACTTGACCAGATGCAACATAGGCTTGGGTAAAGTATTGAAAGCTTCCAATTACGCCAGTGACACCGGAGAAGAAAATTACGGGGGTAATCATTGGGAAGGTCACGTACCGAAAAGATTGCCAAGCGCTGGCACCTTCTAGACTGGCCGCTTCATAGAGAGTTCTGGGAACATCTAAAAGCCCGGCCAAGAAAATAATCATGGTATCCCCGATGCCCCAAAGGCCCAGGAGGATTAGTCCCCACTTCGACCATTTTGGATCTAAAAACCAAAATGGCGGTTCTTTGATTCCCAACATTTCTAAGAATCGGTTTATCGGACCGTAAGCAGGGTTGAAGATATACGTGAAGACCATAGTAGCGGCAACTGCAGGAACCATGGAAGGCAAGAAAAAGATGGTTCGGTAAACATTCTTTCCGCGCTTTGGCTTGGTCAACATCCAAGCAGAAAAAATCGCAAAGGCGATTCGAAGCGGGATACTAATTGCGGAGATCCATACGGTGTTTCGCAGCGCTTTCCAAAAATCTGGATCTTCAAAAAACATTCTGTGGAAATTGGCAAGGCCAACCCACTTTGGGGCATCGATCAAATTAAATTTAGTAAAGGATTGATAGAAACTGGTGACCATCGGATAGAGGGTGAACATAAGAATGCCGATGAGCCACGGGGAGAGGCAGAGGAAGATAAAAATCTTTGGAGTTTTTAATTTCTTGCGTGGAGGTGCAACAAGACCCTTCCCTCGCTTGCGCGAAGGAAGGATGCTCATTGCCGATGCAATTGACATTGAATCGCTTAGATATTTCGCTTGATAATTTGGTCAACTTGGTTGGAAAGACTTACCAAAGCCGGCTTAATATCCTTGGTGTCACCTGCTTGCCAAGAGGCCATGAGGTTTTGCAGCAAGGCTTCTTCTTGATGCTCACCAGTGTTCTTCATTAAGTGGTAGCTAGATTTTGCGTGGCTAGCAACGTCATAGATTGGTTGGTACCAAGCTGGATACTTCGCTGGACGAGCATCTTTGGAGAGCAGCGTGGATGGAGCGCCATTCGCTGAATCCCAAGCCTGAGCCAACTTGGTATCTGTTGCCAATGCTTTGAGAACGATCCAAGCATCTTTGGTATTTTTCGAACCCTTAGAGATACCCATTTGAGCTTCACCAACGACGCCGGAGCCATACTGAGCCGAAACCAGGGATGGGGCAACTGGGAATCCAGTGATTCCGAAATTGACCTTTGCGGTGCACTTATCTGCCATCGCCCAATCATCGCCAGTGCAGAACATTGGCGCCATCCAGTTTGCATCCCATTTCATCGCGACGCGACCTGTCATGAAGTCGTGTTGAGTGCCCCATTCATCACCGCGAGCGGCAACAAATTTGGTGAGCAACTTACTTCCCTTAGCGAAGTCACCGCCACCGAATACCTGTGCGATGAAGGTCTTTTGCCAGGTTAGTGCTTTGGTCCAATTGGTGTCAGTGCCGAAGGCAGAATTGCCATCGCTGTTGTACCAACGGGTTCCGAACATTTGACCAAGCCACATGGAATCCATGTCAAAGCCATAATATCCAGCCCAAGGCACAAAGCCTGCGGTTTTGATATTTCCATCTTTATCAAAGGTTGTCAGTTTCTTGGAGAATGCCAAAAGCTCATCAGTTGTCTTTGGCGGATTATTAAATCCAGCCGCTGCCAAGAGATCTTTGTTGTAGTAGAAAGCGAAGACTTCTGAATTTAGTGGCAAGGCACATCGGACACCATTTGTAATAGTGGAGGAATTCGCCGCGGGAGTGAATGTGGTTTTGAGATTAATTCCATTCTTTCCGGCAATGAAGGCATTGAGTTTTTGCCAAGCTCCACTTCCGCAGAACCAGCCTAAGTTTCCGGCACCATTGGAGACCGAAATATCTGGACCATTTCCGGCGTTGATTGCAGCCAAGGACTTGGCCATATCGATGCTTCCAACAGAGTTAATTTTTAGACCAGGGTTTGCCGCTTCTACTCGCTTTAATGCGGCATTCCACAAATCTAGATTTCCTTCTTTATATGGGGACCAAACCACAACGGTTCGATCTGCAGCATGAGCGCCAGCGGTGGCGCCGACCAGGCTGCCAACGAATACTGCCGTCACTGCAAAAGAAGCTAGCCAGCCTTTCTTCTTCATGCATACTCCTATTCAGGTATTGGTAAGTTCTGACAAAAACCTTTGGGATATTGTGTTAGGAAACCTACCGCTTTGTGTTAGGTTACCTTACACAATCTTTGGCCAAGGTCAAGGACTTTGTCGGTAAGGATTTTGGAGTTGGCCCAATGAGAAGCAGACACTGGCGTTGGTTAATCCTGATGACAGCCTTGCTTCAAAGCTGCCTGGGAGCCACTTTCGCCGCTAACCAAGTTTTGGCTTCGCCGCGCCCAAAATTGCCCCTAACCGGAACCTTGATCTTCCACCGATACTCCAGCTATAAAGCCTGGAATGCCACCCTGTGGAGTTTGGATTTAAAAAGTGGCCACCTGGCTCAAGTCGGTACCACTTGGAAGAAAGTCATTTCTCCGATCAATGCCCAGGTAGATTCCTCAGGCAAGTTAATGACCTTTATGGCCTCGACGGCCGGATTGTCCGCTCCTGAGTGGGATGTCTTCACTTCCAGGTGGGATGGAAAACAGTGGCTGGAACCGCTTAATCTCACTGGCCCCAATGGCAAGCGGGATGAGGACCCTAAATTTTCCCCCGATGGCGGCCAGATTATTTATAAGGAAGATGGCGTTTTGACCTTGATGACTAATTCCGGGGCGAAGAAGAAGTATTTGACTAAGGGGGAACCGGAATCATCTATGCCCTTTTTCAGGGCTGGTGGGGAAGAAATCCTCTTCGAGCGGGCCGGAGATATCCTTCTTTGGAAAAAAGGGGCAACAAGGGTGATGAAACCTGGCAAGGGAGTGAGCTCTTATTACCCCATCGGCGCAGATGATAAGAGATTTCTCTACACCCGAACTCAAAGTTCGCGCCACGATTGGATCTATTGGGGGTATTACGACGGTTCTGCCTCGCAGCCACTCTTTTTCAATTCCGATTCTTGGGATTCTTCAGATCCGTATCCCTACCAAGATGGAAAGAAATTCATCTTTCTAGTCTCGGGGGATTACAGCATCCTCAAAGGTGGCTATAACCTGATGGTGGCCGATCTAGCGAAGGCGAAGAATTACAACATCGATGATCTCTATGGAAAGGTGAATTCCGATCTGGAAGAATTGGGACCTTCCTGGACCAAGTTTAGTTACAACTAAAGCCCGCTCTGCTTAAATTTCCTATGCCCGCTGCAGCCGACCCCATGGTTCGCGCCTATTACGAGAGCGCACCGTCACCTCAGAAAGAGACCTTGCTCATCATGCGCAAGCGGATATTGGAAGTCATTCCAGCAGCTATAGAGAAAATTAAATATCAAAT
The DNA here is from genome assembly GCA_903850565.1 of uncultured Actinomycetes bacterium. Taxonomy (GTDB): domain Bacteria; phylum Actinomycetota; class Actinomycetes; order Nanopelagicales; family Nanopelagicaceae; genus CAIMZW01. The sequence goes on along the minus strand of CAINLV010000024.1, from coordinate 1,214 downwards.
GCCAACTTTCGAATTGGCTGGTGAGGATATATGTGGGCTTATGGCCCACAAGAAGCACGTGGGGTTTTACCCGTATAGCGGCTCAGTCTTGGAACTACTCCCAGAAATTACTTCACGGTTTTCTTCAACCAAAGGCGCCCTTCACGTTCCTATCGATGCCCCGTTGAGCAAGACCGACATTGGGAAATTGATTCGCGTTCGAAGGTCCCTTCTCAAAGGCTGATTGAAGTATTTTTGTTTTCAGGTACCACCATGAAAAGCAGAGGCATATACTTTTAGATACACGGGAGTTCGGGTTACCGGACTGAGAGGAAGGCAAAGAGCCTTCGACCGTCGAACCTGAGTGGGTAATGCCAATACAGGGAGACAGGTATTCATCAGACCCGTGCCTGAGAGGGCACATTATGAAAAAGACCTTTTTCGTATTCGTAACAATTTTCACTATTGCGATTTCTGGCATTTCTCAAGCTAAGGAACCTAAAGTGGTTCGGTTAGCAACTCACGATTCCTTTGTTATGAGTACCGCATTGATAAAGCAATTTGAAACTCTAACTGGAGTGACACTGAAGATAATTCGACTGGGTGATGCTGGTGCACTGACCAACAAACTAGTTCTAACAAAATCTAATCCCATCGCCGATGTGATGTTCGGAATCGACAATACTTTTTCCGGAGTTGCAAAGAGCAATAACATTATTGAAGGTGCTCTTGTGCCAGTAGATTTCGGCGACATTTGCTTCAACTATGACATCGATTGGTTTAAGAAGAAGAATGTGGTGCCGCCAAGTTCGTGGCGAGATCTCACAAAGTCGAAATATAAGAATTTGACAGTTATTTCAAATCCTAAGATTTCATCACCCGGAATGGCATTTTTAGCTACGACATACGCAGGGTTTTCCAGCGTTGCGCAGACAAATCAGTATTGGAGTGCGTTAAAGGCAAACGGAGTCAAAGTCGATGGCAGTTGGGACGATGCCTATTTCGTAGATTTTTCTGGTTCAAGTGGAAAGGGACTCCGTCCGATTGTTTTGAGTTACACATCTTCGCCTTCAGCTGAGATTGGAAAAAACGGTGTACCCAGAACCGCTTCATTGCTAAAAGATTGTTTTCGCCAGACTGAGTATGTTGGAGTGCTTAAGAATTCTTTAGCACCAAAAGCAGCTCAAAAGTTGATTTCATTTATGATAAGTAAAGATTTTCAAAGCGCAATGCCT
>CAINLV010000023.1 GCA_903850565.1 uncultured Actinomycetes bacterium | reverse complement strand
TATTAACCAAGATATCAACGGGTCCGGAAGATAAAATTTGTGCGATCAAATTTTCGGTAGCACCACTGTCTCGCAAATCGGTGACAAAGCTCTCCACTTTCGCAGCACCCGCCGCCAAAACTTCTGCTTCTGCTGCAGCTACAACATCAGGTGTCGCCAAACCATGTAGAACTAAACTGGCCCCTTCGCGCGCTAGAGTCTTTGCTATGCCAAGCCCTATGCCCTGAAGTGAGCCTGTAACAAAAGCGCGGCGACCGCTCAATGCATTTCCCATACTCTCAGCCCTGCTTTCCATAAATGAGTTCGACACATTTGTCGGCTCCACCTTGATCGGTCAAAATATCGTAATGATTGACATCGTCAACATTCACATATCGAACTGCTGGAAAATTCTTCAGCGTTTCAACCAGGACTTGTTCCGGATAGAGAGCATCGCCGTTTTGCAGTCCACGAGGTGCCCGTAAGAGCAAAATTTCACTTGAGAAATTCTTCAGGACCTCATTGACCTGGCTGTCATTGAACAAATCCAAACTGTCTCCAGCGACCGCATCCTTATTTGTACTCGGATGAAATTCTGGAGCCACTCCGCGAAGGTCATATCTAAAATATTCATCCAGAGCCGGCGACCAACCTTTCACGAATGCTGGCTGGCCAACAAAATATTCTCGGTAGGCCTGGAAAGAGTCAAAGGTCATGGAAAGTCGCGCCAAGGCTGGTCCTAAGATAAATGCATTAATTTGCTCAATGGTAAATCCAGCAGGTAGCGGAAGCGGGATTCCACCATCTATCAAAATTAATCGTGATACGTGTTCTGGATGCAATTGCGCAAAGGCCGCCGCTCCAAACGCTCCCGAGGAATGCCCCACAACATCACAGGAATCTATGCCCAGGTAATCAAGAACTGCCAATAAATCGGCTGAATGCGCAGCAAGTCCGAATGGCGCAGGAAGATGGTTGGAATTACCCCGCCCTCTGGTGTCCAATGCGTAGACGGTGTGTCCGCGTGAATTCATGGTTCGCGCAAACCATTGCCATGCTCTGTTTGAAGATGTTGTCCCATGGAGCGCCACGATTGGCGTACCTCCCACTGGACCATATCGAAATACCGAAAGATCTCCCCCACGAACTGAGACCAAATATTCTTCTTCCGGCAGATACGCAGCGTTTTCCATAGGTCCACTATTTCAGTTAGTTGGAATTTTGTTGCCATTTATAACAATTTTATTATATGAATTTGGTCTAAAACACAGAGCAAACCTATTCTCCTTCCCCAGTTGGCAGACTAGAATCCAAAAACAAATCGCTCCCCCTCGGGGCGACCCTCACATTATTAGGAGATCTGAATGCGAAAGCACAACAGACTGACTCGACTGGGCGTTGGAACCCTTGCGCTTGCGCTTTTGATTCCAGCTGGAATTTCGGCTCCAGCCCGAGCAGCAGATGATATAAAGATCGGTGTTATTACCACGACTTCCGGAGGCCTTAAGTCTTACGGAGATGCCTACACCGCAGGCTTGATGTGGGGCTTGAAGTATTACACCACTGGCAAAATGTCCGTCAATGGCGCGAAGTTGGTTGTCTCCACAAAAGATGATGGCGCAGATCCTGCCGCTGCCACTGCTGCTTTCAAAGAGTATGTAGGAAATGGCACAAAGATCATTGTTGGAAGTGCATCCTCAGGTGTTGCTCTAACCCTTGCTCCATTAGCCGCTCAAAATAAGGTTCTCTACATCTCTGGTCCAGCAAAGAATGATGCCGTGACCAGCGCTGCTAACAAGTATGTATTCCGTTCCGGAAACACATCCCTTCAAGACTTTGCTCCGCTAAGCGGAATTAGCCCTATCAAAGATAAGACAGTTGTCGTCTTCACCGAAGATAATGCTTTTGGAGCTGGAAATGCCGCTGCAGCCAAGCTTTATCTTGCTAAGAAAGGTGCGAAGTTTGTAGATATCAAGGTTTCAACAACTGCTACAGATTTCACCCCTTATGCCAAGAAGGCCGCGGATGCTAACGCTTCCTACGTATTCATCGCATGGTCAAATGCTCTTACCGCTGCTGGTGCAATCACTGCACTCCGTCAGCAAGGCGCATTCGCAAAGGCTCGTCCGATTACCGGACTTGCTGGAGTAGCAAGCTACGACGCATACGGAACCCTTTTCGAAGGAACTAACGCCATCTTGACCAACAGCTATTTCCCTGGTGTTGTAAAGACAAATGCATCTGATGCCTTGCAGTCTGCCTATGACGCCGCGGGAATTTCCCAAGACTTGTTCACCTCTGACGGCGTTAGCGCTGCAAAGATGATCCTTCAAGCTCTTAAGGCAAATACCGGAGTTGACGTAGCAACCGCAATCTCAAACCTAGAAGGATTCTCCTTCATTGGGTTAAAGGGACAAGAGACAGTTCGGGCAACCGATCACCTCTTGATTCAATCCATGTACTTGGTGAGCTTGAACAAGGTTGGTTCGCACTACAAGCCAACTTTGGTTAAGACACTTCGTAACGTCACGACCTGATCCTGAACCAAGCGGTTCTTGACAAGAAGTAAAGAATAAGAAGTTCCATAAAAGCCTGGCGTTACAATGGCGCCAGGCTTTTATTTGCCTAAGTATTTATGACGATGAAGTCCGAAACGAGGTTTTACATGCCCAGTGCACTTTCCATTTCAGATCTCAGTCTGACAATTGGTGGCGCCACTATCTTGGATGGCATTTCATTTGAAGTTGCCGAGAAAGAAATTCTTGGAATCATCGGCCCAAATGGCGCTGGCAAAACTTCCTTCTTTAATTTGCTTTCCGGACTACGAACTCCCACTCGAGGATCCATCCATATGGATTCGGTCGATATCACTCACTTTCCTGCCTACAAGCGGGCGAAAGCCGGTCTAGCCAGAACCTTTCAAACTTCAAGTGTTTTCGTCAATCTCTCCCTGCTAGAAAATGTGCGTATTGCCGCCCAAGCCGCCGCCGGACACTCCATGAATGTCACCAAAGATGCGTATTCGTTTAAGGCAGCGATAGATGCTTCGATGGATTGCCTCGAGCAAGTTGGGTTGACTTCGCGAGCCCACCAAATTGCCGGTTCCCTTTCCCACGGCGACAAACGACGATTGGAAATTGCCATCGTTTTGGCTTCAAAATCTAAAATTGTTCTTCTGGATGAACCGATGGCGGGAATGAATGTTGAAAATATCCCTGAGTTAGTGGAAATCATTCGATCGCTCTCTCGCACCTTTGGTAAGACTGTATTGATCGTGGAGCATCACATGGATGTAGTCCTGGATTTAGCAGATCGAATCGCCGTTTTAAACTATGGCGAACTCATCATTTGCGATACTCCAGATAAAGTAATTGCTAACCCAACAGTGCAAAGTGCCTATTTGGGAGCGGCGTTATGAGCGTCTTAAGTCTTAAGGATGTCCACGTCTATATCCAAGGATCTCATGTCCTGCGTGGCGTCACCTTCGAAATCCCTAGTAACAAAGTAACTGCTCTTCTGGGTCGCAACGGAGTCGGCAAATCAACCACGCTAAAAGCCATCATGGGGCTACGGCAATCCACCGGGGAGATAACTTTGGATGGTAAATCCATTCATGGAAAACCAACCTACCAAATCGTAAGAACCGGAATCGGGTATGTTCCTGAAGACCGAGAGATTTTTTCGATGCTTAGCGTCAAAGATAATTTAAACATTGCGGTTCGGGATTCAGAGCCAAACTTTGATCTGGTCTATAGCCTCTTTCCTGAATTGAAGACAAGAACGGCTCAACGTGCTGGAACTCTTTCAGGTGGCCAACAACAAATGGTGGCCATCTCACGAGCCCTTTTGAATAGAAATCAGATTCTGCTGATCGATGAACCGACAAAAGGGTTGGCGCCAAAATTGGTAACTGAAGTCGCCGAATCCTTAGCCAGAGTTGCTGGTGAAAGCACGATGCTGCTGGTGGAGCAAAATTTGGCATTAGTAAAGCGCGTTGCCGAACATATTTTAATTATGGACCAAGGCAAAATTATTTTCCAGGGCGAACCAAGCCATCTTGAAGATGCAGATTTTGTCCACTCGATGCTCGGCGTTGGGGGAAGGCACAACTAATGGATACTTTCGTATTAATTTCAATTACCGGCGTAGGCCTGGGGGCGCTCTACTTTCTAGTCGCTTCTGGTCTTTCATTGATTTATGGCTTGATGGGTGTACTCAATTTTGCTCATGGAACTTTTCTGGTTGTAGGCGCATTCGTAGGTCTATGGATGTCCACGCAGGTTTTCCACACCAATTCCACCTTTGCGTTTATCGTTTCCATGATTGTTGGTGGAATCGGTGCTGGGATATTTGCACTCATAATGGAACAACTCTTGATCACAAGACTTTACAACCGTCACATTGACCAAGCATTAGTTACGGTCGGTGTTGCACTCGTTGTCGGTGCGGTGCTCGGCGGCTGGTTCACCAATGATTTACGACTGTTACCGACTCCCCCATGGTTTATTAATACGGTGACAATTGGCAAGGCATTTATCCCTGTCGATCGCTTCCTTTACATCTTGACAGCTCTGGCGCTCTTAGGGATTTTCGTAGGCATCCTGAAATTCACCCGAATCGGCTTGATCATTCGGGCCGGAGTCGAAAATCGAACGATGGTCACGGCCTTGGGAATTAATGTAAAACGAGCCTTCAGCGCCGTCTTCTTTCTCGGTGGATTCGCCGCCGGAGTCGGTGGCGTGTTAATTGCCGCCTACCAAGGTGGAGTAACCCCACTTATGGCTGGCTCTTGGCTAATTTATGGCTTTATTGTGGTTGTCATCGGTGGCATGGGTTCTATCGGCGGTAGCGCCGTTGCCGCGTTGCTCATCGGCATCACTAAGCAGTTCGTCAATTATTACATTCCTGGGCTAGGTGACTTCGTCGTGGTGATCCTCTTGGTAGCGGTTTTGCTGGTCAGACCCCAAGGGTTGTTCGGAAAGGTGAGTGCCTAAATGTTGCGATGGAAATATTCTCGCCCACTTCTTGGCCTACTCATTCTTATCACCGCCATTGGCCCTGCCATACATTTAGGTTTTCTCGCAGAGCCAGGAATGCAACAGACGCTTGCCGTTGCTTTCCTGTACGGAGCCCTGGCGTTAACTTACGATTTGCTCTTCGGGTTCACCGGCCTACTTTCCTTTGGTCATGCGGTGTTTTTTGCTTCGGGTATGTACCTGACAGCGATCTTTGTTAATTCCGCCCATATGTCATTATTTCCAGCTGCGGCGATTGCTATTTTCATTACCTCGCTTTTAGCAACTGCAGTAGGTGCGGCATCGCTACGCACCACTGGCATCACCTTCGCCATGGTGACTTTGGCTTTCGGCGAAGCTGGACACATAATTATTAGCCGAAACTTTGGAAACTTCACCAATGGTGAAAACGGGTTAGCTCTCAATGCCGACCGAGTGCCTTCTTTCTTTCTCGGAGTAGCCAATACTCGCTATCTCTTCTGGTTGGCTTTATCGGTCTTGGCCATCACATACTTTGCCATCTGGTGGGTAACTCAATCTTCGGCCGGAAAAGTATTTCAAGCCCTACGTGACAATGAAGTCCGGGCTTCAGTCTTGGGGTTGAATCCCTTTGTTTACAAACTCCTTGCTTTCATGATCGCAGGAACATTGGCTTCGATTGTCGGGTGTGCGATGTTGGTGATCAGCGGAAGCGCTTCGCCTCGTTTTGCCTCTGCAGAAACAACCATTGCGCTATTGCTCATGGTCATTTTGGGTGGCGCTGTCACTCGATGGGGTGCGGTAATTGGTGGAATTTTGTATTCACTAGCTAGTACCCGGTTGCAGGACTTCAGCAAAATAGCCACCCAACATCACATTCCAAAGGTATTGAGTGGTCCACTTTCAGAACCAGCCTTCACTTTGGGTCTGATTTTTATTCTTATCGTGATGTTTGCTCCTGGCGGTCTATCTGGGGCTTATTACCGACTTCGTCAATCTTACTTCGCCAAGAAAAGCAGAAAGGCTGAAACCGAGTGACATCTGATTCACTTTGGGAAATGCCGAACGAAGATAAAGATGATACCTATCTTGCGAAATTGCTAGTACAGGTAAACAATCAGTTTGAAGTGGCTGCCAAAAATTATTGGGACCTGCATCGCTGGAGTGTCGAAAACCCGGGTCAGTTTTGGTCACAAGTTTGGGATGACGGCGAATTCATCGGAAGCAAAGGTGCTGACCCTGACCATTACTACCGCGCCGGTGAAGATTTCATTTCATCGGCCTTCTTCACCGATGCCAAGATTAACGTGGCCGAAAATTTGCTTGCAAAAGGTAGCCCTGAACACATTGCCATAGTTTCTATCAGAGAAGATGGCCACCGCGAAGAAATTTCTTGGGCCAAACTTCGAATCCAAGTTGCCGCCACTGCTGCGGCTATGGAGGCCGCTGGAGTTGTGACGGGAGATCGAGTCGTTGCTTGGGCTCCAAATATCGCAGAAGTCATGATTTATTCACTTGCTGCGCTCTCCATCGGTGCCGTGACCAGTACCGCATCTCCTGATTTCGCGGCAAGTGCGGTCCTGGATCGCTTTAGCCAAATCGAACCAAAGCTCCTTCTTGCTGGACCAAGCTACGTGTATGGCGGAAAGTCATTTCATCGCGATGAGGTACTTAAGGAAATAATTGAAGGCTTGCCATCGCTGATTAAGACAATCGTGATTGGTCAAAGCAATATTGGAGTTGAGTCCTTCGAAAGTTGGATTGAGCCATTTCTTGGTTCGGCTCCACATTTCCAGAACTTAGATTTCAATCACCCTGGCTTTGTTCTCTTCTCAAGTGGAACGACCGGGAAACCAAAATGTATAACTCATAGCGCTGCCGGGATTTTACTTAAAGACTATTCGGAACAGCGATACCACCTGGATATAAAACCGGGAGATAAAGTCTTTTTCTTTACAACGTGCGGTTGGATGATGTGGAATTGGCTGCTCTACGTCTTAGCCAGCGGAGCCACCATCGTCTTATATGACGGATCTCCGGTGCATCCACACTCTGGCCGCCTTATTGATCTCATCGATGAAGAAAAGCTCACCTTCTTCGGGTTATCGGCCAAACTCATCGACACTTATAGCAAAGAGCAGCTTGAGATTTCCAAAACCCACGACCTGTCCTCATTGCGCACCATCGGTTCAACTGGTTCGGTTCTTTCGCCTGAAAGTTTTGACTTTATTTATCAAGATTTTAAGCGCGATGTTCACTTGGTCTCCATGTCCGGCGGAACCGACATTTGCGGGTGTTTTCTCGCTGGGGTTCCAACGTTGCCTGTTCATCGCGGGGAACTTCAAGCTCCTTGTCTTGGTATGGCGGTGGCTGTCTTTAATTCGCAAGGAAGTAAGGCAGCCGAGAACCAAAAGGGCGAACTTGTTTGTACTCTCCCCTTTCCATCTAAGCCATTAGGATTTTGGGGGGATGTCGATAACCACAAGTATCGCGCTGCTTATTTTGAAGGGTTTCCAAATGTGTGGACGCATGGAGATTTCGCATCCCAGTCCGGTACCGGAGGATTTACGTTATACGGGCGAAGCGATGCGACTTTAAACTCCAAGGGTGTACGCATTGGAACCGCTGAAATTTACCGCGTTGTGGAATCCTTTCTAGAGATCACAGAATCGATGGCAGTCTCTCAAGATTGGGAAAATGACACTCGAGTTCTTTTGTTTGTGACTTTGAAATCAGGCACCGTATTGACCCCAGAACTCATCACTGCCATCAAGGTGGCACTGCGAACACAGGCCAGCCCTCGTCACGTTCCCGATCTCATAATCGCAACACCAGAGTTACCACGAACGAAAAGCAATAAATTAGTCGAACTTGCTGTAACCGACGTAATTAATGGCCGCACGGTACGAAACGTCGATTCACTTGCCAATCCGTTAGCGCTGGAATGGTTTAAACAATTTGGCAATGCAGAAGCGGGCTTCTAGAGTTTATTTAATCGATGATGCGTCTTTTTCAGCGTTGCATACAATCCTTTGTAGTGAGAATACAACTCTTGATAAATTTCTCGATCCGGTCCATCCGGATAAAAAGTATCGGTCACGCGGGCGAATTTTCCTGCCTCCTCAAGGCTGATTTCCCCCAACGCCACCTGCGCCCAGGCAGCAGCTCCTTTGAGTTGCGCATCTCGTGGTTCAGCCGGCCGTTCTACCGGACGATTGAGTGCATACGCGTGCATTTGACACCAGAGATCGGACTGCGCTCCTCCACCGATTATCCGAACTACATCTGGTTTCTTTCCAAGGAATTTTTCATAAGCATCAAAAAGCCATCTGGAGTTAAATGCAACCCCTTCCATAACCGAACGAACCAACGCGGCTTGGTCGGTTCTTAAAGACATATTTAAGAAGGAGGCTCTTACTCGTTTATCTTCCACGGGTGAACGCTCGCCATTTAACCAAGGAGTAAAGAGAACACCTTCGCAACCGGGAGGGGCATGTTCTGCTTTGGCGATCAGGCTTTCATAACTTTCATGGGGAAGTACTTGTTCAAGCAACCAGCGCAAAGCCGCTCCACCGGTTTCGTGGTTATTTGCCACTATCGGATAATGATTGTCCAGTCCGGGAACGCTGGCGATGGAGTGCAAAATATCAGTTTTCTTAAATGGAACTCGGGCACCGATCCAAGCAGTTGTGGAGATGGTGACGTGTGTTGCAAATGGTTCAACGGCGCCGCTGCCAATTACTGCCGCATGCAGATCTGGAATTCCACAGATAACTGGTACTTGATGTGGAATGCCTAGCGAATCTGCAACGTGAGGGAGGATGTTTCCTAAGATCGATCCAGTGGCTCTCAATTGCGGCAACTTAAGGAAGTCGCGTTTTGATTTGCTAATTAGCGCATCGTCATAAGCAGGCTCATTGCCCAACCGATTATCAGTTAGCCAGCTCAATATCATCGAAGCAGGTGTTGCCGCAGCCACACCAGTAAATCTCATCCCCAGGTAATCCACGGGTTCTAATAGGTAGGCAGCGCGTCCATAGGTTTCGGACAATTCGCGCTGCAACACTAACGAGTGACCTGTTGGGTCAGCACCGCTAGGAGTCGGAGCCCCGCCAGTTTTCTTTACCCAAGGCAGTACTCGAAAGGGCGAGAACCCTTGATAACTTACTGGACCACCAATTACTTCCTTCATATATTTTTGGCCGCGAGTATCAGCCCACAAAAGAACATCACCTACAGGCACTCCCGAACTATCGACGGGAACGGTGGAACCCCACTGCCCAGTGATGGAGACTGCGTGCATATCGGCGGGGTTAACATTGCTAGCGGCAATCGCTTCTCGCGATGCATCCATTAGTGCGCTCCACCATTCGTGGCCATCTTGAGTGGCTAATCCGCCTAACCCAATATTGACGCCAACACTGCGAACTGAGACAGCACGAATCCGATTTTGCAGATCAACGACTGCAACTTTTGGACCGCCATTTCCTAAGTCGATAGCCAGAATCCAACGATCCATGTTCATATGCGGATTATTCCGAAGGTGGAAGGTCGTGCATAGCGTCCAAATAACCGCCCATCACAAAAGCCAATGTCGCGTTGCCCTTTGGGGTTCCACCGAATCCATACATCGCCCCAGTCTGCGCCGGCGTGCCCGAATGGGTACTGGCATACGCAACTGCCGCCTTTAGATCCTGGAGGAATCGAGCGATCACTTCTGGGTGAGCATTGGGTCTAGTGATACAAAAATGAAGGGCGGCCGGCATTTGTAACGCATTCATGCGCCAACCCCGAGCCTTCAATTCATCATTCACCAGGTAGATATCTACCACTTCTGATGTGAAAGCGACTAGGAAAATCGGATCGCCGATAACCTGCAACTCCGGAATTTCATTGCGAATTCCAATAACCATCTGCTGTGCCGCGTCGTATATCTCTTTAGCTGCCTTGCGGTAGCCACTCTTTCCCATTAAAACTAAAGAGGCCCACGTGCTGGCGATCAGACCACCGCTTCTGGAACCGGCAAATCCGGGCGACAAATACAAGCCCCCGGGCCAATCTGGAAATGTGAAATATTGGTAAGAACGAAGTGATTTTGTTTTGTAGGAAAGTGTTGATGTCCCTTTGAGGGCATAGCCATATTTATGTGTATCAGCGCTGATGCTTGTTACACCTTCAACCCGAAAATCCCACGGTGTAATCTCGACGCCATTTTCCGCGATCCATGGCAGAAGAAATCCCCCCAAGCAACCATCCACATGTAGCCCAATGCCATGACGCAAGGCCATCTGCCCTAACTCGGGAATTGGATCTATCAATCCATGAGCATAATTTCCGGCCGAGCCCACAATGGCTATGGTGTTCTCATCAATGAGTTCTTCCATTTTGGTCAGATCAACTAAGTAATCCTCACCCAGTGGTGCGTGACGAACTTCAATCCCTAGCCAATGCGCACCTTTATCTAAAGCAACGTGAGCAGTTTTAGGAATAACAACATTGGGTTGCCGTACGCCACGCTCTCTAGCTGCTTGCTCCCTATAGGTATAGAGCGCGGTAATAAGGCTTTCACTTCCACCACTGGTTACCACGCCACAAGCATCGCTATCTGGACCATTTCCGTGCAGCATCTCCAAAGCCATGGCAATAATTTCACCCTCAAATTTTGTGGCGGATGGATACATATCACGTTGAAGAACATTGACATGCGCGAACTCTTCAAAAATCTGACTGAGCACATGGTAGTGATCGTGATCTCCGCTATAGAGAGAACCAGATACTTGTCCTTTATCCCCTATTGCATCTTCATGTGCGGCAAATCCATGGACTTCATTGAGCACTTCCTGAACATCTCGTCCAACTTCGGGAATGGATGCGAAAACCGTTGAACTATCTTTATAAGGATAGAGCTCGTTGACGATGGAATCCATCCCGTTTGCATCATTGGCGGTGCTTTCAGACATTCCATTACTCCTCAATAAAGACGACAATATACTTTCGCATAACATCAAGTGAAATACAACAATGCCAGAAATGGAGAGTTGAGATGAAGTACTCGTTCGCCGAAAAAGTGATTGTGATTACAGGTGGCAGTGGTGGAATTGGCGCTCATTTAGCACGTGATTTCGCGGCAAAAGGTGCCACGATAGTTCTCATTTCTCGCAATGAAGCAAAATTAGCCGCCATCATTGAATCGCTTCCTGGCAAGGGTCATCGCTATATCGCGATAGATCTGACGGATAGAACTGCAATTAAAAGTGCGATCCAAATAATTGAAGATAATTACGGAAAGATAGATGTCCTAATTCCTAATGCCGCGATCACAACAACGGATCGCTTCGATGTGAGAAGCATTGAAAGCATCGAGAGCGAATTGGACATAAACCTAGTCGCCCCGCTTATTTTTATTCGAAGTGCCATTCCACTTTTGCATGCCTCTGCTGACCCCAGAATTATTACCACCGGCTCCCTTGGTGGGATTTTTCCACTGGGCGAAACCCCTATGTATACCGCATCGAAATTTGGACTCCGTGGCGCAATGCTTTCCATGAGTTTGGACCTAGCCGGCAAGGGAATCACAGCCGGCTCCGTTCTACCTTCGGCCACCGATACTCCGATGTTGCACAAAGAAGCTATTGAAGGAGGCAATTCTCTTCAATTCATGGATCCGCCACAATCAACCGAAACTGTCGTGAAGTCTTTTATAAAAATGCTAGATAAACCTCGATTTGAAATTTATCCAAAACGCAGCGAATCCTGGCTGGTAAAAATCGCCTTACTCATTCCGAACCAACTGCCTAGACTCATGCCGCTTTTCCGTGGCAGCGGCGAAAAAGGCCACAAGAAATATTTGAAAGAGTTGGAAACCAGGGGCATTGCGCGCAAAAACGGAGATGCTTGGGAGTATCTGGGGTAGTTCTATTTGCCGCGCAATTGCGAACTAGCTAATTGTTGATACACATCAGGTCTGGTTGTTCGTAATCTAAACCCATAAATCACCCCGGCAATGGCGATCACCAAAAGTAGAAACGGAACCAAATTCACGATCTTATTACTGCTTCCAGTCAGCGTGTTGTAGTGCATGGCGGCAAGCACAAAGGCAATCACTAACCCAATAAACCCGATTACGGGTGCGATAACGCCCTGCCACCACTTACGGTCTGGTCGCCTCCAGAAGAAAGCGACGACCGAAAGCGATGCCATAGCCTGAAGCGCCACAATGCCTAAAGTGCCTACCGCTATCAAACTTGCTGCATAAACTTTGTAAGGATCGGCCTTGCTGACTGCAAATCCCACCGCTGAAATAACGGCGGCGGCGGTAATTGCGATACTGGCAGCATGAGGACTAAAGAAAGTTTTATGATGCCTTCCAAAACGCTGCGGCATTATTGATTCACGGCCCAACGCAAAGAGGTATCGGCTTGCGGCATTATGAATTGCCGAATACCCAGCCAAAACACTGGTACAGAGAAGCACAGCAGTAACATCAAAGAGGATCGTTCCGCCATATTGTTGAACCAGGTTGATGACAAAAAGCCCACCATCTTTTTCCGATAGCGCGCGCACTTTCTCGGCGCCAACCGAGCCGATGATTATCCAAGTGGAAAGAACGTAGAAAACGCCAACGGTAGAAACTGCGATGTAAGTAGCCCTTGGAATACTTCGCTCTGGATCCTTCGTCTCTTCGCCATAGAGCGCGGCAGATTCAAAACCGATAAAACTGGTGAAGGCAAAGAGCATGGCAATACCAATTGGCCCCGAAGTGATTTGTGTATGCGAGAAAGATGCCGCTGGAAACGAACCGAGGTGATGTTTGTTGAGAACCAGCGCTTCAAAGATAAATAGAATCGCAAATTCTGCAATCATGAAAAACCCCAAGACTTTGGCCGATAACTCAACTGATCGGTAACCCAAAATCGCGACGGCAAGGATTCCCAGAGCAGTAAATAGATACCAGGGCAGATCAACTCCAACCCCTTGAATAACCAGCTGTTGCATGAAGTATCCAAAGGCACCAGCCAGCCCACACGCTTGTGCCGTATAAGCTGCCAACGCCACATATGCAGAGCCCACCCCGACTGGCTTGGTTAGGCTTCTGGCGATGTAGGTATAAAAAGCACCTGTATTAATCACCTTGCGGCTCATAGCTGCATAGCCGACCGAAAAGCAGAGTAAGACGACGGTTGCCAATAGGAAGGCGGCCGGCAGTCCGGCGCCATTTCCGTAAACCAGCGCCAGCGGAACATTTCCCACCATGGCAGCCATTGGTGCCGCTGCGGCAATTACTAGAAAGACAACTTTTCCAGTCGTCAGGTTGGCACCACCGGGTTTAACATCTGGCTGACTAATGAGGTGCTCCAATCTGATTTGGAAACCATACAAACCTTCGGAGGGAAAGTCACCACCTTTATGCCGTTATTAATTCCGCTTAAATGCCCGCGGCTTGGCCAAAAACGTACTTTTCACTCCGGAAATTGCTCTAAACTTCCTCAATTGGGGGCGGTAGCTCAGTTGGTTAGAGCCCCGAACTCATAATTCGGTAGTCGTCGGTTCGAGCCCGACCCGCCCCACGTCTGATTGTCGCTACTTTGACCAGTAATACACTCCTGACATGAGCATGACAATAGGAGCAGCCCCCGGAGAAATTGCCGAACGAATACTGCTTCCAGGAGACCCGCTGCGCGCCAAATGGATTGCCGAAAACTTCCTCACCGAAGTTCGCCAGTTCAACGCGATTCGGGCGATGTATGGTTTTACTGGTCTCTACAACGGCGAACGAATTTCTGTAATGGGCACCGGCATGGGAGCGCCTTCGATCTCCCTGTACTTACATGAACTCTTCATGGACTACCAAGTCCAGATAGCCATACGAATCGGCACGTGTGGCGCCATTCAAGATGAGGTAAACGTTGGGGATCTGATTTTACCTATGACGGCATCAACCGATTCCGGAATCAATCGGCGAACAACTGGTGGATTGGATTTCGCCCCACATGCAGATTTCACATTATTAGCGAAGGCGCAGTCGCTTTCAACCAAAGTTCCCGTCCACGTAGGTGGCGTTGCTTCCATGGATATGTTCTATGACAGCACGGACTCTACGGAACGGCTACGCGAACATGGCGTACTGGCACTTGAAATGGAAACTAGCGCTTTGTACTCGCTGGCGGCTAGAAAAAAACGACGAGCCCTTTCTATTCTGACGGTGACTGACCACCTCAATCGAGATGAGCAGATGAGCGCTCTTGCTCGAGAAGAGACCCTGACAGATATGGTGGAGTTAAGTCTTCACACCATTTCAGTCACTGAGTGAGGTTCAATCACTGAGTAGGGGCTTGCACGATCAGAAGCGTGTTGGAAAACCCGCCATCAATGGGAATGGAAACTCCAGTTACATAATCGGAGGCGCTACTGGCCAAAAAGGCCGCCACTCCTTCGTAATCATCCGGAGTTCCCCAACGACCAGCAGGAGTTCGCTGCAATATCTGCTCATTGATACTTGGGATAGTTCTGGTCTGGACGGTCATGTCAGTGATGGTCCAGCCGGGCAGAATTGAATTTACTTGGATATTGTCCGGCCCCCAAGCAACTGCCAAGCTCTTTGCCAAGTTATCTACTGCCGCTTTACTTGCTGCATAGGCTGGTGAAATTCCGAATCCTAAAGAACCAGAGAGTGAACCAATGACGATTATTTTTCCACGACCGCGAAGTTTCATTTTGGGGTAAATAGCTTTGCAGGCATGGAATACCGAAGTTACATTCACTTCCATAATCTGATCCCACTCAGGAACTGTCAAAACTTCTGGACGCTTTCGTATATTAGTTCCGGCATTGGCGATAAAAATATCAATCCCACCTAGAGATTGCGTTGTCTCTTCTACGGCTCGAAGAACAGCATCTGCATCTGTCACATCCACTGCAACCGATTGAGCTCGAACTCCTAGCCCCCGCAACAACTCCGTCGCTGCCTTATTCTTGGCTTCATTTCTGGCCCAAATCATGATGTCGGCGCCAGCCTTTGCCAATCCCGTAGCGCAACCCAGACCAATGCCACCATTGCCACCTGTGACAACGGCGACTTTGCCGCGCAAGTCAAACTTCGTCAATGTCATAACCGTATTCAACCCCAAATCCATGCAGTACGGTAAAGATATGAATGATTTCCAAAGCTTGAAAAACCGATGGAACGCAGTTTTGGATCATCTTTTAGCCACCAATCGCATTGCCTGGCTAGCATTTTTTGATGCCCGACTGGTGGCCTTAGAAAACCAGGTGCTGACCTTAGATTTCCAGGACAGCGAAAAATTTAGTGGAAATCATGATTTCACAAGCGTACGAAATCCACTTCACTTTGCCCAACTTCAAGAATCAATACTGACCATCACTGGAATGGCCATCGTGGTTCAGGAGACTCTAGTTACCTGAATTAAGATTGCATTTTCAGGCGCCAAGATTGGTGGCCGAACTCCCACATTGGCAAGTGCGGCACCGCTTAGGGTTACCCCTTTAATCCAAGGTGGATTCTTGACCTGAAGCGCTCGTGGCTTTCCTACTTCATTGAGAACCTTTACCTCGTAGAGCGAAGTGGGATCTAGCCCTGGAATTAGTGCCATCGCCGGGAAGTTTGCTTGGTTCATCCGATGTTGCACATATGCGAAAAGGGCCTCGCTCTGATCTTGTGCAACAACTCCGTAGAGAAATGCATTGGAATCGGGATGATCAACGCGAACGGTTCGGCCCGAGTGCAGCATATTTCGCTTGGACTTATAAAGTGCCGCCCACTTCTTCAAGATGGCCAATTCTTCTGGACTAGCTTCAGTCACATTCCACTCGATGCCAGCGTGCCCGAAAATGGCGTTGATGGCCCGAAAACTTATTTCATGAGTACGTGCCGTTTGATGTCCATGGGTTGGGCCAATGTGAGTGCCCAATAATTCCGGTGGAAAAACCAATCCCGTCCAACGTTGAATAGTCTGACGTTCTAGCGCATCGTTGTTATCGCTGGTCCAGAATCGATCCACCACATTCACAACACCTAAGTCGATTCGCGCTCCCCCGGATGCACAACTTTCTATTTCCAAGTTGGGGTGACGTTGCTTGAGTTCGGCAAAGAGGCGATAGATCGCTGCGGTTTGATTGTGAACTGAGGCCTGGCCCAAATGACCTGCTTCGACCAGGGCTCGATTGTGATCCCATTTGATGTAGGCAATGTTGTATTCCGACAGAATTGCATCGGTCTGGCCCAGAACATGATCAAAAGCTCCAGGATGAGAAAGATCTAGTACTAGTTGGTCACGCCAAAGTGGCGGGATTCGGTCTGCCTCGTGCAAAATCCATTCTGGGTGGGCGCGATAAAGGTCGGAATCTGGATTGACCATCTCGCCTTCAAACCACAGACCAAATTCAATTCCTTTCTCGTTAATATATTTGATAATGGATCCCAAGCCATTGGGCCATACCGCAGGATCAACCACCCAATCGCCCAGTCCAGCATGATCGTTTCGACGGTCATGGAACCAACCATCGTCTAGGACCATACGCTCTACGCCGATTTCGGCCGCCACATCGGCAATCTCTTTTATCGTGGCTTCATCATGGGCAAAATAGACCGCTTCCCACACATTTAAGGTCAATGGTCGCGGACGAATATTGGTTGGGTGGCTCGGACGAGCTCGGAGCCAAGAGTGATAATTGTGGCTAAGTCCGTCTAAGCCATTTTTGCTGAAATTGGCGACCACACCAGGAATCTGATGACTGGCCCCAGGAGCGAGAATGATCTCCCCGGGCAATAAGAGTTCCCCGGCCCCGATGGATTGCACTCCATCGGCCAACCGTTCAATATGGTGAACCGAATTCCCACTCCAGGCCACACTCAACGCCCACGCCTCGCCAGCGGCGAATGAAGTGCCGTTTGCAAGCGCCAGTTGGGCAATGGTGTAATCGTGTCCAGTTCGACCTTCTCTAATTTCGCGCGTAGTAAGCCCAGAGACAATCGGGCGACGCTGCGGATGGCGTTCTCGAGACCATCGGCCGGTGAAGTCCAGGACTTCTTGTGCTCGATCAGCTAGCGGAAACCAAAAGAGGAATTCGTCCAAGGAATAATTGCTTTCGCCACTATTGGTCAAAACTGCATCGACTTTGATGATGCCTTCAGATGAAAGCCGGTATGCCATTTCGACATGAAGTTGGGCGGTCTTGTCTTCCAAGTGCGCAATCAAAACGTTACCTTGATGCGAATAATCGACGAGGCAGAATTGTGTTGACCATGCTTTTCCGTTGCGATGGCCAGAAAGTGTGGGGTGGCCTAAGAAGCCACGAGAATGTTCTCGCATTACGCCGGCTGTGAGTGGAGTATCAAAACTGCTATTGGAAACCGGATTCGTAGTCGCAAATTTTAGATCGTCAACATTTTCCAATATTTGAAAATCGGCGCCCCAATACAACACGGAGAGAACTTCGTCGTGAGCCTCAAAGATGATGGTCGAAGAATCAGACCGAAGTTGAATCAATTTTCTTGAACTCACGCACATTCTCCATTTCGCGGCGGGGATACTGCCGAAACAATTCTAATCTGACTAGAGTTCGGATTGTGTCCAACTGAATCTAGGAGATTTTTGTGAAATATTGGAATAGCCCTGAAACTACTTCTGTTAACCGACTTCCTATGCTCAACATTGAGCACACAGAGGAAATCTCACTAGATGGGATTTGGCGATTTCAACTTCTAACATCCCCAGATTTACTACCTGGACAAGATTGGGATGAGATTCCTGTTCCTGGCCTTTGGACAGTTCAACCAGAATCGAAAACTTTTTGGGATAAACCCATCTACACGAATGTGCAAATGCCTTTTGATGAACTTCCTCCAGATTCTCCCGCAATAAATCCCACAGGTATATACGAACGAGAATTTTCACTACCAAAAGGGTGGGCAGGTCGACGAATCGTCCTTCAACTTGGTGGATTTGAATCGGTTGCGGTTATCTCGGTCAATGGCAAGGAAGTTGGTGTTGCCAAAGATTCTAGATTGGCCTCCGATTTCGATATTACGGATTACCTCATCAAGAGCAAGAACCACCTGCAAATAAAGATCGTGAAATGGTCTGATGCCACCTTCGTTGAAGACCAAGATCAATGGTGGCATGGCGGAATAACTCGTTCAGTGAAGTTATTTACCACTCCCGACGTCTTTATTTCTCGCTTTTATGCAACCGCCGGCTTGAAAAAGGACACAACCACTGGAACCTTGAATATCCGCGCCTTCTTGGGATCGCGAAATAGCACATCATCTGTGGGATGGACGGTGACCGCATCGCTCATGGGTTCAACGAAAAAAGCTGCTCTTCCTATGTCAAAGACGCTCCAAACCCACATTCGGCCAAATTGGACTGAAGTTTCTCCAGAACATAAACGCGTAGGCAGCAACTATTTCCACGGCGAATATTGGGACGGGAAAATTCCAGCCAATGTGCTTTCGACTTTGAAGGAACTAGAGCCACCGACTCCTGGCTATGTCACCTTTAACAACCAATTTGAAAATATCAAAGCCTGGTCTGCCGAAGCGCCCAATCTCTACTCTTTAAGTGTCGAACTAAAAAATCCACAAGGTGAAGTAGTTCAGAAATTTACCCAAAGAATTGGTTTTCGAAGTGTTGAGATTTCTGGCCACGATCTATTAGTCAACGGTGAAAGAATTATTATCTATGGCGTTAACCGCCATGACTTTCATCCAAAAACTGGTCGCGTCCTGACGAAAGAAGACATCCGCAATGATTTGTTGGAAATGAAGAAATTCAATTTCAATGCTGTGCGAACATCGCACTACCCCAATGATCCAGCTCTTCTCGATCTCTGCGATGAACTTGGTTTCTATGTCGTCGGTGAAGCAAATATCGAATCACATGCCTTCCAAGACAGCATTTGCAACGATGCCCGTTATCTCAATGCTTTTGTGGATCGCAATGCCAGAATGGTTGCCCGTGATATCCATCATGCCAGCGTAATAATGTGGTCGCTTGGAAACGAGTCTGGGCACGGCGTTAATCACGAAGCTGCTGCTGCTTTTGTTC
Source organism: uncultured Actinomycetes bacterium (assembly GCA_903850565.1). Classification (GTDB taxonomy): domain Bacteria; phylum Actinomycetota; class Actinomycetes; order Nanopelagicales; family Nanopelagicaceae; genus CAIMZW01. The sequence continues at coordinate 51,947 of CAINLV010000023.1, read as the reverse complement.
GAAATTTCGATAGCTCGCGACCGCTTCACTACGAGGGCGCAGTGCGAGGTAACTGGACTAAAGGCCATTCGGTAACAGATGTCGTCTGTCCCATGTACCCATCTATCGCTGCCATTACAAAATATGCCACTTCCAAACTTTTGGATCGCCCATTAATTATGTGTGAATATTCGCATGCAATGGGAAATAGCAATGGAACCTTGGCCGAATATTGGCAAGCCATTCACACTCTTCCAGGTCTTCAAGGCGGATTCATTTGGGAGTTTTGGGATCATGGAATTGAGCAACATTTAGCTGATGGAACCGTTCGTTCTGCTTATGGTGGAGATTTTGGCGAAACCAGACATGATGGCAATTTCTGCTGCGACGGCATGGTCTTCCCAGACCGAACTCCGAAACCGGCAATGAGTGAATTTAAAGCAATTGCGCAACCGCTTCGAATAACCAGCACTTCACCAGCATCTGGAAAATTCACCGTATTCAACAAGAATTTCTTTGTGAATACTCAGGCCTATGAGTTGCGCTGGGAAATTACGATCGAAGGCGACGTAGTTGATTCCGGAAAAGTTGCCATTGGTGCGTTGAAGCCAAGAAAGAGCTTGGTTGTTTCGGTCACTTCGTCACGATTGAAAACCATCTCCGCTCCCGGAGAGCGGTTCATCACCTTCACGACAATTGTGAAAAAGCAGACTCCATGGGCACCTGCCAATACCGAAATCGGCTGGTTGCAATTCGGGTTGCCTTCGAAGAAAATTTCACGACCCAAGTTCTCTAAGGTCAACGAGCTCTCCTCAATCATTGACAGCACCGGAGAGATTAATTTACCTCACGGGGTCACAACGCCTTCGCTAACTCTCTTCCGGGCTCCTACCGATAATGATGTGATTGGTCATATCGCGTTAAAGTGGATGAATTGGGGTCTGCCAGTTCTCGAACGTGCTGCTTGTAAGGTAGTTCGAGGCGCCCAGGCTACGACAATCACTACAACTTGGAGAACCAGTACTGGTATCGAAATCAAACACAAGCAGGTAGTGGAGCAAGTCATCAGCGGGCTCCGAGTCACAGAAACGGTTCAACTACCCAAGGTGCTTGATGATGTAGCCAGAATTGGAACAGTCTTCGAATTAGATGGGGCGCTGGCCAACTTGGAATACTTTGGTGCCGGGCCATATGAAAACTATCCAGATCGCAAAATTGCGAAGGTTCATCATTGGACCTCAACCGTTGCCGATCAATACATCCCTTACGTTAAACCACAGGAGAATGGCGGTCACAGCGGAGTTCGTTGGGTAAAGCTCACTGGTGGCAAAGGAGAACAAATTCGCATTTTGATGGATGTCCCACTGCAAGTCAGCGTCACGCCACATCGCGCGCTAGATATCGCTAAGGCCACCCACGATGTGGAACTTCGAGCCTCCGGAAATACCGTCGTCACGATCGATGTTGCGCATCGAGGTGTGGGCACTGCTTCTTGTGGACCAGATACCATCGAGAAATACATCATCAAGCCAGGCACTTATACCTGGGGCTGGACATTCCTAACGGAATAGCCCCAGGGTCCACAGCGACCGATAAGATTTCCGACTGTGACTGAAGCAAATTTGCAGCCTGAAAATAGCGTTCCGCTAGATGCTGGGGTAGTTCGTACTGATCTACCCATGGCAGATGCCCGACGCATTCGGTACTACGACACACAGGGTCAGGTCCGCACTGCTCTCGATCAGCGTCCAGCCGATGATCAGCCGCCGATTGGCCAGATGCGCCTTGATTTACTCACCGATGAATGGATTGCTATAGCCGCCCATCGCCAAGGTCGGATCTTTCTACCGCCAAAAGAATTGTGTCCACTCTGTCCGACTCATGGCGATCTCCTGTCAGAAATTCCCGACAGCGACTATGAAGTTGTGGTTTTCGACAATCGCTTTCCCTCTTTAAAAGAGCCAGACCCACAATGGCACTTGCCGGAAAATCAAGGCACCGACACCCAAATCCCAGATGCTGCAGGAATTTGTGAAGTTGTCTGCTTTACCTCTGATCATTCAACTTCCTTCGGTCAGTTGGAAGATCATCAAATGCGAACCGTCATGGAGGCTTGGCGAGACCGCACCCGAGCACTTTCGCAAAAAGATTTCGTCGAGCATATCTTCCCTTTCGAAAATCGTGGCGAAGAAATCGGCGTCACCCTGGCCCACCCTCATGGGCAGATTTATGCGTATTCATTTCTGCCACCCAAACCAAAGAAAATGCTCGAATCAGCCACTTCCTATTTTGAAAAATACCAACGAGTCCTTTTAGATGATGTCATCGCTCGTGAATTGCGGGATGAAATTCGAATCGTTGCCACCAATGAGCATTGGATTGCCTATGTGCCCTTTGCGGCCCGGTACCCATTTGAAATTCACGTTGCACCACGGGTTTCCGTTCCGGACTTGGCGACGTTGAGTACTGAAGTAGCGGACGCCTTCCCAGCCATTGCCAAAGAAGTACTCCTTCGCCTAGATGGAGTATTCGGCATGCCTATGGCTTATATCGCTGCCTGGCATCAAGCTCCAGTAAAAATCGGAAGAGATGTGCTGCGCCTTCATTGGCAGATAACCAGCATTCGGCGGGCACCGGGTAAATTGAAATATTTGGCCGGCTCGGAATCGGCAATGGGCGCTTTTATTATGGATATGAAGCCAGAACAATCTGCGGCACAGTTGAGAGAAGTGGTCCTGTAATGAAGGTTTTAGTTACTGGTGGTGCGGGGTATATCGGTTCGACGGCAGTTGCCATGCTCTTAGAACAAGGTCATTCGGTTAACGTTCTAGACGATTGCAGTACTGGGCACGCTTCATCTGTTGACGCCCGTGCAGATCTATTTCAAGAGTCCATACTCAATTCCCAAGCAGTAGCAGGTGCACTCCAAGGAGTTGATGCGGTACTTCATTTTTGTGCGAAATCACTGGTTGGTGAATCTGTGACGAAACCGGAAATATATTGGGAAACCAATGTCTATGGAACTCGGATTCTTTTGGATGAAATGAAGAAAGCTAATGTAGCCAGGTTGGTTTTCTCTTCCACTGCGGCAACTTATGGAGAGCCAAGGGAAATTCCCATCACAGAAAATGAAATCACTCACCCCACTAACCCTTACGGAGCATCCAAACTGGCTGTGGATTACATGATCACCAGTCAATCCCGCGCATACGGATTGGCAGCCATTAGTTTGCGCTACTTCAATGTGGCTGGTGCTTTAAGAAGTAAAACTGGTTGGCAAACTGAACGGCACAATCCGGAAACTCATCTCATTCCCAATGTGCTTAGAGCCAGTGAATCAAACCCTCTGAAAATATTTGGCGTCGATTGGCCAACCAAGGATGGCACCTGCATTCGAGACTACGTGCACGTAGTCGATCTAATCGGCGCGCATCTATCAGCTTTGGAAGCGGCTCAACCGGGGACTCATGAGATCATAAATTTAGGTAGTGGCGGCGGTTATTCGGTAAATGAGGTAATTGCAGCCGCAGAACGAGTTTTAGGACGGAAAATACCCACTGAAATTTCGTCAAGAAGGGCTGGGGATCCAGCCATTTTGATCGCAGATATTACCAAGGCTTCCAAGTATCTAACCTGGTCTCCAACGTTGGACTTGAACCAAATGGTTTCGGATGCGTGGAATTCAATTCAATGATCGACATCTGGCAAGAATTTTTGAGAACCTTCCACACCCAGCCCGAAGTGGTTGCTCAAGCTCCAGGCCGAGTCAATCTCATCGGTGAACATATTGACTATAGCGATGGATTTGTCCTTCCCTTTGCGATTCACGATGTCACTACTGTCGCGATATCTCGCAGAGAAGATTCGACAATCACCCTGGCTTCAATGCAACGCCCTAAAGATGGATTTTCCACAAATTATGAAATGCTCGTTCCTCTTACTGGAGAACATTGGGCCCGGTATCCATTAGGAGTCCTGTGGGCGCTTCGTGAAAAATTAGGTACCAGAAATTTTCAAGGGCTGAATATCTTGATAGATGGCAAAGTTCCCTTAGGTGCGGGACTATCTTCCAGTGCTGCCTTGGAGTGTTCTGTTGCTGTGGCTTTGAACCATTTATTTCAATTGGGGCAATCATTACCTGATCTAGCCCGGATCACTCAACGTGCCGAAAATATTTACGTTGGCGTCCCCTGCGGAATCATGGATCAATCAATTTCCTTGATGGCCGAAGCTGGATGTGCCATCATGCTTGATTGCCGCGATTTATCCACTGAGAAAATTCCATTTGATATTGCTCCAGAACATTTGGAACTTCTCATTATCGATACTCAAGCTCATCATTCCTTAGTGGATGGTGGATATGCCGAACGACGGGCCTCGTGCGAAAAGGCAGTAGGGATTTTGGGAATTAGCTCCCTTCGAGACTTGTCGGTGGCCAACCTCTACGAAGAAGGTCATCGCTTAGATGATTTGACCTTTCGCCGCGCCAAACATGCAGTGACCGAAATGAAGCGAGTCATGGCTGCTGTGGTGGCCCTGAAGGCTCGCAATTTCACTGAACTGGGATTATTGCTGAATCAATCACATGCTTCGCTGCGCGACGATTACACCGTCTCATGCCCCGAGTTGGACTTAGCTGTCGACACCGCGCTAGCAATGGGCGCCCTGGGGGCGCGGATGGTTGGCGGTGGCTTCGGAGGCAGCGCAATCGCATTAATTCACAGAGCAGATGCGCCAAAGATTCGAGAAGCTATCGCAACAGCTTTTACCGAAGCCCACTTTAAATCTCCAAGATTTTTCAACTCACTGCCCAGCGATGGAGCCAAGGTTATTGAACCGGCAGGACTGAAATAACTTCTACGCCGCCGATAGCATTGAGAACGCCTAACAAATCAGTGGGGTCAGATCCTGGAACCGCGACTGTAATGTCATCTATTCCGCGGCCATCTTCACTTCGAAGAACTACTAATGAACGAATGTCGCCCCCAGCAAAACCAATTGCCGAAGCAACAGCGCCTAATGAACCAGGCCGATCTGGGAGTGCTATCTGAATTTTGAAGAGTGCCATAGGTGAAAGAGTACAGGGCTGCAGTTACGGCGTTGTTACGATGGGATAAATACTTAGTGCAGACCGCTTTAGCCTTGGACGATCTGACTGCCCTGAATGCTTACCTTGATTTTTGCCAGCGGCGTAGGAGGTGGACCTGCTACCACTGCGGCTCCCTGTGAAGGATCAAATTGGCCACCGTGACATGGACATTCAATGAGATGAGATGAGGAACTATAAGTAACGGTGCAACCTTGATGGGTACAAACTGCCGAATATGCAAAAACACCGGCTTTCGTGCGAAAGAGAATCGCTGGCGAACCGTCCGTGGCTTGGAAATTCATGGTCGAGCCAACTGCGAAGGCACTTAGTTTCACAATAGGAGTTCCAGCAAGAGGTGCGATTATCTGCTTCTTGGTCCGTCCGCCAAGTACTGCCGCAGCCACTGAGGCAACGCCAACTGCGGCGATTCGAATGACTTCGCGCCGATCTTTCAGGTTAGGAATAAGTTTCGCTTGCGCCTTGCCAGTGCGAGAATTATTGCGGGAAGATTTTTGATGCAACGAAAGCAACAGAACTACCCAGAGAACTATGTAAGCGGTGTCGCTTCCTAGAAAATATGGGTGAACGCTCCACGAAGTGGACAACCACAACCCCGCCGACATCGCGGCGCCACCGAGCGCTGCAAGGGATAGAGCCACACCTGCCAAGACAGCAATGCCGATGGCAAATTCGGAGATCATGACGACCCAACCAATCAAAGTCGCATGCTCAATGAAGTGGCGAAGAAGAAATGCAATTGGCGAATGGGTCAAATAACCAGTTAGTTGAGCCCCGATGTAATGCGGTGAGGCTTGATTAAGAAATCCAGAATCAGTGGCTTTGTTCCACCCTGCGTATATCCAAGTTATTCCAAGCCAGAGCCGGATGACAGTAATCGCCGGAGTTTGGCTGCTCCACGAGCGCCGAATAAATGAACGGGTCATGATGGAAGCCGCCTTTTCGATATGAATACAGGTGGCTCCCTGACTTGGACTCGAACCAAGAACCTGCCGGTTAACAGCCGGCTGCTCTGCCAATTGAGCTATCAGGGATTACTGGCGATCAGGGACGAACTCTATCTGAAAGGACCTGAAAGAAAAAAACGAGCCCCCGAACTGGAAGGCAATCCCCTTCGGCATAAGTCCCCTTCAGCCCAAGTCCCCTTCATTCTAAGTCCCCCTCAGCCCAAGTCCCCGGCGGCCAACTCCTTCTGTACTCGTCGTTGGGCCTCGAGCCCCACCAGGCGGGCAAATGTTTGCCCGTACAACTCCTCATTTTCCAAGGGATTTAGCCGTTGAAGTGTCGATTTAATTTCAGCAATAGATCGGCTTAGCGCTACTTCGCGCAACCGGGCAAAAACGCTGGTGATATAACGCTCTGATACTTCCCGATCGGTACGGATTGGTTCCACTGTAAGTTCCGTTATCAGGGAGCGCATCTGGGCCGACTGGGTCCGCTCTAGAAAATCGGGCAACTCCAAATCTGGCATCGAATCAATATGGAGACGTAGTTCGCCATAACCTGGAAAGGAGAAGGCATTGGAATCTAGCTCTTTCCAGCCAAGCGCTAAATGAGGCAGTTGCAGTCGGATCTTTAGAACTTCCCGCTCCAAAATAATGATCGGGTCTTTTAAGTTGGCAGGCGGAGCCGAATTCGTATCTGGTTTAGTCGCTTCGACAAGAACCGGACTAGCAGGTTTAGAAGCGCTCTTGGCATTGGCCGCCACACGGGCCGCGGTTGCAACAATATCTACTTCCATTCCCAGCCAACCGGCGACCAACCGAATGTATTCAGGCCGAAGCGATGCATCACGAATCTTGCCGATGAGTGGCGCAACTTGATTGAGCGCAGAGACTCTGCCTTCAGCCGATGTGACATCGTATTGCTTAATAACGCTCTTCATCGCGAATTCAAATAGCGGAACTCGTCGCGCAATTAAATCTCGAACAGCTTCGTCACCTCTAGTCTGGCGAAGTTCACACGGGTCCATTCCATTTGGTTCAACGGCAACAAAAGTTTGCGCCACAAATTTCTGGTCATCGTCAAAGGCTCGAAGTGCTGCCTTCTGGCCTGCCGCATCACCATCAAAAGTGAAGATCACTTCCCCGCGGAAAGCATCGTCATCCATCAAGAGACGTCGAATGATCCGAATATGGTCATCTCCGAATGCAGTTCCACAAGTAGCAACTGCGGTAGGTATCCCCGCTAAATGGGCCGCCATTACGTCGGTGTAGCCTTCGACGATAACCACTTGACGCTTCTTTGCAATTTCTTTCTTCGACATATCTAAGCCATAAAGAATTTGGCTCTTCTTATATATCGCCGTTTCGGCAGTGTTTAAATATTTAGGTCCTTGATCAACATCATCAGCTGCCAACTTTCGGGCGCCAAAGCCCACTACATCCCCAGAAATATCTTTGATTGGCCAGACCAAACGATTTCGAAATCTATCGATAGGACCTCGGGTTCCTTCTTTTGTTAATCCAGCCAGAGATAACTCTTGATCAGTGAATCCCTTGCCAGTTAACGTTTTATAAAGTGCATCCCATTCATCGGGAGCAAAACCAACTCCGAAAGTGGCTGCAGCCTCTTTCCCAAAACCTCGTTTGGTGAGGAATTCGCGGCCAACTTGCGCCGGTCCTGGTAAGGCAAGAGATTGTTGATAAAACAAAGCCGCGGCATCGTTAGCTGCCACCAAACGGGACCGGTTAACGCCAGAACTTGGCGCATTTCCGATGTTGTCATAACGCAGGACATAGCCGATGCGATCGGCCAATCGCTCAACAGTTTCGGTAAAATTCAAATGTTCCAATTTCATAATAAACGCAATGACATCTCCGCCTTGCTGGCAGCCAAAACAGTGGAAATAACCTTTACTGGGGGTCACATGAAAGGAAGGGCTCTTTTCGTCGTGAAAAGGGCAGAGACCTTTCTTCTGTCCACCACCGGCGTTCTTGAGTTGCACATAATCGCCAATAACTTCATCGATGGGGCTATGGTCACGCACATGAGTGACATCTTCATCTCTAATTCGCCCAGACATATGCCAATCCTATTTCAAGTGGCTATGAAGTGCGTAGGCACCTGGATCGGTTAAGGAAGCAATCTGGTCGATGACAACGCGCAGACGTTGCGCATCATTTTGCGCTTGATTCCAATCCTCCAGAAAAAAAGATTCCAAGGTGGCGGGTGCGCCTTTAGTTACTAATTCAACTAATTCGTGAATGAGTATTTGCTGATCGGAATAGCGCTTCTTAGAAGATTCTGCTGAAATCACATAAAAGCCACCTATAGCCTTGAGTAAGGCAACTTCCACGCGTTGCGCCCTGGGAACCAGTAAATCGGCGCGATAACGGGTTAAATCCCCATCCCCAAACTGATGGCGAGTTTCTTGCTCTGCGGCGAAAGCAAACCGACCAATGAGTTGACTAGCCAGGTCTTTCAATCTGGCCAAGTGGAGATGGCTTCGATCGTAATCTAGCGGCCAACATGAGAGCCCTTGCAAATTTGTGAGAGCTTCTTCAATCTCTGACATGGTCACATCTTGGAGATAAGAACTCTGTGCGACTGCGAAAAGTTCGGGCAAATCATTTTTAAGGAAATGAAGTTTGACCTGTCCAGAAACTAAAGCATCTTCAAAATCGTGAACTGAATAAGCAACATCATCGGACCAATCCATTATTTGGGCTTCGATGGAAGTTCTGCCTTCAGGAGCATTTGTTCTCATCCAATTAAAGATTTCTTTATCGTCATCGTAGACGCCAAATTTTCGGTTGTTGATGTCGCGCGGCCAGGGATACTTGGTTGCCGCATCAAGTGAGGACCTCGTTAGATTCAACCCAACTGATCGACCTAAGGGCGTAACTGTTTTAGCCTCCAATCGCACCAGAAGTCGAAAACTTTGCGCGTTGCCTTCAAATCCACCACAACTTTGGGCAATCAGGTTAAGGGCATCTTCACCGTTATGACCGAAAGGTGGATGACCAATATCGTGGGCAAGACAGGCACCTTCCATAAGATCGGGGTCCGCTCCCAGCGCTTCACCCAGTTCTCTACCTACTTGGGCACATTCAAGCGAGTGAGAAAGCCTGGTCCGTGGAAAATCTGCAGCCCAGGGAACTGCTACTTGGGTTTTTGCGGCTAACCGACGAAGAGCAAAGGAGTGAATGATTCGGGCTCGGTCGCGAGCGAATTCAGTTCTGCCAGGTCGTTTGGCTGGCTCGTCAATAAATCTTTCGCGATCGAAGTCGACATAGCCATCTCGTTCGTGAGCGGATCGAAGCACCATAAGGTAAATCAGTCTACTTCGTTAGGTGATCAGAGAGGTGAATGCCGATTCGATTAGTTGTCTTATAGGCCAGGTAGGCACCAGTTTCGCGGACTAAGTACTTTATGCCGCTAACGCTAAAAATCGGGACGAGGCTTTTTGCTGGCGAACAAGTGGCGCTAACTCCCAAGTCCTGAGCCATCGAGACTGCTCTGTAGCAGTGGAGTGGATCGGTGACGATAATGACGCTTGTCCAAGTATGGGCTTTCATTACTGCCACATACGCGGCAGTACTAGTCAACGTGTCCCGGCCAATTGGTATATCTGTCAATCGATTCTTAGGAACTTTCTTTGAAACCAAGCTGAGATAACTACTCATCGCTTCCGTCGTTCGGTCTCCTGGAGCTCCTGCGCCAACGGTAATAATCCGTTTCGAATATCCAAATTTATAAATACGGAATGCTTCATCAATTCTTCCTTGTAGTACCGGCGTGGGTCTACCGTTAAATTGCGCCGCACCAAGAACCACAATCACATCACTTTTTACTGCCTTCGCTGAATTTCCGGTATTCCAAATTTGATAGGAGATAAAAAGTGGAATGATGATGATAAGCAATCCCACAATGGAGAACGCCCTGCGGAGCAATTTAAAAAGAAACATAATTAACCGCCAGAAACCGAATCATCAATCGTTATAGCCGGAATTTCATCTGGGTCATTGAGCCAACCATCGGGAAGGGAAACCGCCTTTCCGTGGCTGGTTCGGCCGCGCGGGGAATCTCCGATTCCGACTGGATAAGGTTGTTCATCTAGTTGTGCCAGCAAGAAATCTAGTTCGCTCAACGAAACTACCATTCCAAAACGCGACCGGATCTCTCGGGGAACTGAAAATCCCTTCAAATACCAGGCCATATGTTTTCTTAAATCTCGCATGGCGCGTCCTTCATTTTCAAAAAATGTGACTAACAGCCGTGCATGTCGAGCAATAATGGCACGAACTTCGTGCAGCGAGGGTGCTGTTGGATTTTCAGAACCTGAAAGCGAGGAAACTAAATCTGAAAAAAGCCACGGCCGGCCAAGACAACCTCTACCAACAACTACGCCAGCGCAACCGGTTTCATTCATCATTCGAAGACCATCTGCACCGGTCCAAATATCACCATTGCCTAAAACCGGAACGCCAGTCGGTGCTAAATGTTCCACCAATGATTTGATCGCGCTCCAATCGGCCTTGCCTTCATACATTTGTGAGGCAGTTCGGGCATGCAGTGCTACCCAAGCAACGCCTTGCTCTGCAGCTGATTTTCCAGCTTCTAAATAAGTCAGATGATCTGAATCAATTCCGATGCGCATCTTCACAGTTACCGGAACGCCATAAGGCTTGGCCGCTCGGACCGCAGAACCAACAATCTGCGAAAAGAGATTTCGTTTGAAGGGCAGGGCAGCGCCGCCGCCTCGTCTGGTGACTTTGGGAACTGGGCACCCAAAATTCAAATCGATATGGTCAGCTAAATTTTCCTTCATCAACATGGTGACGGCATGTGAAACGATGTTGGGATCCACCGCATACAGTTGGACGGAACGAGGCGTTTCTCCTTCGCCGGGTGTAATCAACCGCATCGTCTCTGGGTGGCGTTCGATCAACGCACGGGCAGTGACCATCTCCGAAACAAATAGACCGGCACCTTGTTCACGACAGAGCGTTCTAAAGGCTGAATTTGTGATTCCAGCCATCGGGGCCAGAACCACAGGAGTATTCAGAACCACTTCTCCGTTGGCGAATCCCCCATTTTCAATGGGAAGGCGAAGTGGCGCAGTAGTCGTTTTCGTTAGCACCCTAATAACTTCGGAGCCAAGTAATTCGTCACCTGGTCAATAGAAATTCGCTCTTGAGCCATGGTGTCTCGATGACGAATTGTCACTGCATTGTCATCCAAGGTTTCGAAATCGATGGTGATGCAATATGGAGTACCAATTTCATCTTGGCGACGGTATCGGCGACCAATGGCGCCAGAATCATCGAAATCCACCGACCAATTCTGACGTAATTGCGCAGCTAGATCGCGAGCCTTCGGAGAAAGATCAGCGTTTCTAGAAAGCGGCAAAACTGCCACTTTGATAGGTGCAAGCCGATAATCCAATTTCATGACAGCGCGTTTTTCCATCTCGCCTTTGGCATTCGGGGCTTCATCTTCAGTAAATGCATCCATCATAAATGTTAAAGCGCATCGATCCACGCCCGCAGCAGGTTCAATAACGAAAGGAACCCATCGCTCATTTTTTTCCTGATCAAACCACGAGAGGTCTTTTCCAGATGCAGCGCTGTGTGCCTTTAAATCAAAGTCAGTTCGGCTTGCTATTCCTTCTAGCTCGCCCCACTGGGTACCAGCGAATTCAAATTTATATTCGATATCGACGGTTCGTTTTGAATAATGCGAGAGCTTCTCTTTTGGATGTTCAAAAAGTCGAAGACGGTCTGGGTTAATTCCCAAGTTCTTGTACCAGTCCAACCGAGTGTCAATCCAGTATTGATGCCAATCTTCATCGGTTCCCGGAACCACGAAGAATTCCATTTCCATCTGCTCGAATTCACGGGTTCGGAAAATAAAGTTTCCTGGAGTGATTTCATTTCTAAAGGATTTGCCAATTTGGCCAATTCCAAAAGGTGGCTTCTTGCGAGATGTGGTGGCGACATTTTCAAAGTTGATAAAGATTCCCTGGGCTGTTTCTGGCCGCAGAAATGCCATGCCAGATTCATCTTCCACCGCACCAAGAAAAGTTTTCAAGAGTCCGCTAAATTGGCGCGGCGCCGTAAATTTGCCTTTGTTGCCACAGTTGGGACAGTTCAACTCTTCCAACGAAACGGGAGCGTGACCGTTCTTGGCTTCAAATGCTTCTTCTAAATGGTCAGCCCGATACCGTTTATGACAAGCGGTGCATTCGGTCAATGGATCTGAAAAGGTTTCAACATGGCCAGATGCTTGCCAGACCTCTTTTGCCAAGATGACGCAAGAATCCAACCCGACGACATCCTCGCGGCCTTGGACCATCGCCTTCCACCATTGGCGCTTTACATTGTTCTTTAATTCAACGCCCAAAGGGCCGTAATCCCAAGCAGCTCGAAGACCACCGTAGATCTCTGATGAGGGGTAAACGAATCCTCGACGCTTAGCGAGGCTGACAATTGTTTCTAAACGATCTGCGGCCATAATTTCTCCATCCGGCTGGCTGTCGGCTTTATCCTTGCTGGTCGCAAGAAGTGGTAATTCTACCCGTGGCGTTAGGCGTAAGGCGCATTAATTGCCTTTCTTACCGAACATAGGCTCCGGGCTCGTCAATTGCTCGAGCGAGCAAGGGAATGGATTCCAATTTTACTTGGTAGTTGCCCAGCGCCCGTCGATATGAGCCAACATTCTCCCAAAGAGTTACCAAGGTCCAGAGATTGGGGTCATCGGTATTTTGCCCGGCCTGCCCCATTAGATACCCGGGGCAAGCAGAGAGAGCGGCCAAGGCTAGATCGGCGCTGACCAAAAATTGGGCCGCCTCACTAGCGGGGATGGCGAAACGAGCGATTGCGATCATGTTCGAAGGTTACCTGACTCCACCCGTGAAAAAATGAAAATGACAACCATTTTCATTATGGGTATGGTTCCTACATGATGGCAATTGCACTCGCTGCGGTAACGGTTCTAGCCACGACTTTAGGCGGATATGTGGCCTTGCGCAGCCGAGATCGCTTCCATTTAGTCCTTGGCCTAGCCGCTGGCCTACTTCTGGGGTTAGTCGCCTTTGATCTCTTACCCGAGATTTTTGCCAATGCCACCCTCAAGATTGGAAAACTGCCAGCCGTAACAATTGGATTTGTTGCTGGTTTTCTAGCGCTGCACTTCTTTGAACAATTCGCCGGCTCGCATGAACCTGCTGAATCCGATTACGACCATGACCATGTGCATCATGGAAATATTGCTGGCGCTCTGGGTGCGGTTGCGATGGCTGGCCATGTATTCCTAGATGGTGTGGCCCTTGGCTTAGCCTTTCAAGTAAGCACCGCCTTTGGTTTTGCCGTATTCCTCGCTTTATTAGTACATGCCTTTAGCGATGGGCTCAATACCGTGGCGATGCTGGTTAAAGGCGATGCGTGGAGCTCGCGGGCCAAATTGCTTCTCATCGTGGACGCAGTTGCTCGAATTGGCGGGGCGACAATAGGAACCAGTATTGCTATCAGCATGCCGTGGTTGGCGATCTATCTTTCGATCTTTGCTGGCTTCATTATTTACATCGCAACTTCGCACATTTTGCCGGAAGCACACTCACGGCATCCATCCAAAATGACGATGGTGGCGACTTTGGTAGGGGTGCTGACCATGTGGGTAGTGGTGAATTCGCTATGAGTAAGAAATCCAATAGCAAAGTTTTAGCTGGACTCGAACGAGTTGGTGGTTTCGCTAGCGCTCAAGAGTTACACCTTGTTCTCAATCGCGATTCTGAATCGATTGGATTAACTACCGTCTATCGAGCACTGCAATCGCTGGTCGACGAAAAAGCGGTCGATATTTTGCGAAAGGAAGATGGCGAGGCAATATTTCGACTCTGCGGGGCTACTCATCACCACCATTTAGTCTGCAAGAGTTGTGGCAAGACGGTGGAGATCGAAGGTGGCGTTATAGAAAAGTGGGCCGAACAATCAGGTGCCGAGAATGGATTTCGCGACATTGGCCATACCGCTGAAATCTTCGGAATTTGTGCAGCCTGCTAATCAGGCTTTACCAAACCTGCGTTCCCGCTCTGCATAGATCTCAATCGCTTTCCATAAAGTACGACGATCAACATCGGGCCATAAAACATCCATAAAAACCATTTCAGCATAAGCGCTTTGCCACATCAGAAAGTTACTGGTTCTTTGCTCCCCAGAGGATCGAAGAAATAAATCCACATCACTCATTGAAGGTGAATAGAGAAATTTCTTAATTACTTTTTCCGAGACTTGGTCTGGATCGATCTCGCCTTCTGCAACTGCTTGTGCCAGCTTCTTCATGGCATCGGAAATTTCCGCACGTCCCCCATAATTGACGCACATATTTAGAGTTAAAACTTTATTGGAAGCGGTCATCTCTTCAGCTATTTTCAACTCATCAATAACGCTGCGCCATAATCTTTGTGGCCTACCCACCCAGCGAACTCGAACCCCCAAAGAATTCATTTCATCGCGTCGACGCCGGATTACATCGCGGTTAAATCCCATCAAAAACTTCACCTCATCTGGTGAACGGCGCCAATTTTCAGTAGAGAATGCGTAAGCGCTGATCTCCTTAACACCAATCTCAATCGCGCCGTGGACCACATCTAGTAACGAGGCTTCCCCTGCTTCATGTCCGGCAGTTCGCGCCAGGCCGCGCGCTTTTGCCCAACGCCCATTTCCATCCATGACTATTGCAACGTGATGTGGAATTGCCTGTGCCGGCAACTTCGGCGGTTTGGCCCCAGATGGATGGGGCGTTGGTGGCAGAATTTTCTTTGCCATATTAACTTCGTTCCACCAAAGTCAGACTTCGTAACCCGCGCTCAAGATGCCATTGAAGGTATGCAGCTATTAACCCCGAGGCCTCCCGGCGATGCCTGAGTTCACTTGTAACCGCGCTCTTCCAATCACCAGTTTGCAGATCCGCCATCAAGCGCAGCGTTTCTGGAACTGGCGTGGCAGCAGCAGAGGGCTTGCACTCTAAGCAAACTGACCCGCCTCCTACCAGTGAAAAATATTTATGCGGACCCGGCTTATCGCAGTTGGAACAGTTGGTCAGCGAAGGCGCATATCCAGCAACTGAAAGAGATCGGAGCAGATAGGCATCCAAGATTAAAGAGGGGTCATAGGTTTGATGTGCCAAAGCATTCAAGGAACCAACAACGAGTTGATACTGAGCTAATGCTGGTTCGTGTTCCTGTGCGGTAAATCGTTCAGCCGATTCCAAGATCGCTCCAGCGATTGTCCATCGTTGGTAATCATTGGCCAACGTATCGCCATAGTTTTCAATACTCTCGGCCTGGGTAACAATGTCGAACGTCTTGCCAGTATAAAGTTGAAGATCAACATGGCTGGTTGGTTCTAATCGCGCGCCGAATTTGGATTTGGTTCGCCGAACTCCTTTTGCAACCGCTCTTAGACGCCCGTGATCCTTAGTAAAAAGTGTGATGATGCGATCGGCCTCTCCCAATTTCTGGGTACGAAGGACGATCGCTTGATCACGATAAAGCGCCACGGGTCACACGGTAATGGTTAATAGCGCTATTGGACGGTGATTTGCTGGCGGAGTCCGCGATTAACTGCAGAGATGACCGCCTTAAGTGCAGCCGTGGTGGTGCTTGGGTCAATTCCAACGCCCCAGAAGACTCGATCTCCAACTTCGCATTCCAGGTAGGCGGCGGCGTTGGCATCTCCCCCCGCGGAGAGAGCATGTTCGTAGTAATCCAGAACCCGAATTTTCATCGGTTCTAAATGGGAGTTCATGATGTCAACAAATGCTGCGATGGGGCCGTTGCCAGTGCCTCGCAACGATTGCACATTTCCAGAATCCGAAAGTTCAACTTGTAGTTGAACGTCCTCATCCAGATGCGAAGATTGCGAAAGTCCATCTAACCGGAACCGACCCCAAGGTCGAACCTTGGAAGGAAGGTACTCGTCCACGAAAATCTCCCAGAGCGCCTCTGCCGAGATCTCGCCGCCTTCTTCATCAGTCTTAGATTGAACAACCTGGCTAAATTCAATCTGCAGGCGACGTGGTAAATCCAAATGATGTTCATTCTTCATCAAGTATGCAACCCCGCCCTTGCCGGACTGACTATTGACTCGAATAACCGCTTCGTAAGAGCGGCCAATATCTTTCGGATCGATCGGCAGATAAGGAACAGCCCAGGTGTGCTGATCAACCGTTCTTCCTGCTGCTTTGGCATCTCGCTCTAAATGTTCAAAGCCCTTCTTAATGGCATCCTGATGGGATCCTGAAAAAGCTGTAAAAACTAGATCTCCGCCATACGGATGCCGCTCTGGAACCCGAAGTTGATTGCAGTATTCAACAGTTCGGCGTACTTCATCAATATCAGAGAAATCAATATGTGGATCGATGCCTTGGCTAAATAAATTCAGACCCAGTGTCACTAGGCATACATTTCCGGTCCGCTCACCATTTCCAAAGAGCGTTCCTTCAATTCGGTCAGCGCCGGCCATATAACCCAACTCGGCGGCGGCAACTCCCGTGCCTCGGTCATTGTGAGGGTGCAAACTCAAAACTAATGAATCACGGTATGCCAGGTTGCGATGCATCCATTCAATGGAATCTGCATACACATTGGGCGTCGCCATTTCCACTGTCGCAGGAAGATTCACGATGCTCTTCCAGGTAGGCGTAGGGCGCCAAATTCCATTCACAGCGTTACAAACATCTACTGCGAATTCAAGTTCAGTACCGGTATAGGACTCAGGTGAATATTCGAAAGAAACAACTGTGCCCGGAACCGTGTCAGTGAGACGCAAACAAAGTTCGGCGCCATCGGTTGCAATCTTCTTAATTCCCTCTTTATCCAAACCAAAAACAACTCTTCGTTGCAAGGTAGAGGTGGAGTTATACAAATGAACGACCGCTTGCTTTGCACCTTTGATTGCCTCGTAGGTTCGACGGATCAAGCCCTCGCGTGCTTGAGTCAGTACCTGAATGACGACATCATCGGGAATCAAATCCTCTTCGATAATCTTTCGTACGAAATCGAAATCGGTCTGACTAGCTGATGGAAACCCAACTTCGATTTCCTTGTAGCCCATCTTCACTAAGAGTTTGAACATGGCCATTTTTCGATTGGCATCCATTGGGTCAATCAAGGCTTGGTTGCCATCGCGAAGATCGACCGAGCACCATTGTGGCGCTTTCGAAATTTGTACTGTCGGCCAGGTTCTATCGGTGAGATCTACGGGGATAAAAGGTGCGTAGCGATGTATCGGCATTGCACTGGGGATTTGCTTTGGAAAATTCATGGTTGCTCCTTAAAACTCGCGGTTGGGTTTGGGTTTACCGGCACAACCAAACCCCGCGACGAGGGGACCGGTTAATTGGCCCCGTCGCGGCAGCGAAGGAGGAGTGAGACCTTGATGCTGCGCATGGTCAAAGATTATCGCTTCCGTTACAGAACGGGCAAATATCTATCTAACTCAAATGCGCTCACTTGGCGGCGATACTCAGCCCATTCGGCCCGTTTATTCCGCAAAACGTACTCAAAGACGCTCTCCCCGAGAGTTTCCCGAACTAAATCGCTCTTCTCCATCGCAGAAATGGCCTCATCCAAATTTGTCGGCAGTGATTCTGGGTTCTCCGAATCCACTAGCTCGTAACCAGCCTCAATCCCCTTAAGGCCGGCGGCAATGATCACTGCAAAGGATAGGTATGGATTACAAGCCGAATCGGGCGAGCGCACTTCAACCCGGGTTGAGTTCTCTTTCCGCGGTTTATAGGCCGGAATCCGAACCAGAGCCGAACGATTGTTATGACCCCACGAAACAACAGATGGAGCTTCACCGCCGCCGGTTAGGCGCTTATATGAATTAACCCACTGATTGGTGACCGCGGTAAATTCGCGAGCATGCTTCAATATTCCAGCAATAAATGCGCGCCCTGTTGCCGAAAGGTTGTGATCGGCATCGGCTTCGTAGAAAGCATTTTCTTCACCTTTAAAGAGCGAGAAGTGGGTGTGCATTCCTGAACCAGCAAACTCGGTGAAAGGCTTTGGCATAAAGGATGCATGGAAGCCTTGATCCAGGGCCACTTCTTTCACTACATGTCTAAAAGTCATGATGTTATCTGCGGTGCTCAGTGCATCGGCATAACGAAGATCAATTTCCTGTTGACCGGGGGCCGCTTCATGATGGCTAAATTCCACGGAGACGCCCATCGCCTCCAACATGGTGATTGCCTGTCTACGGAAGTCGTGTCCGACAGCAGCTGGAGTCTGATCAAAGTAACCACCAGAATCAACTGGCGTAGGAATCTGACCTGGTAGCGGAGGGCCAGCGAATAAAAAGAATTCCAATTCTGGATGGGTATAGCAAGTGAAACCTAGTTCGGCGGCCTTGTTTAAAGTTCGTTTCAGAACATTGCGTGGATCGGCAGCTGAAGGGGTTCCATCGGGCATAGCAATATCGCAGAACATTCGGGCTGCACCAGGTGACTCGGTCCGCCACGGCAAAATCGAAAAAGTGGCGGCATCGGGCTTTGCCAACATGTCGGACTCAGTGACTCGAGCAAATCCTTCGATGGCCGAACCATCAAAACCAATTCCTTCTTCGAATGCGCCAGTTAATTCAGCCGGCGCGATAGCTACCGACTTGAGGAAGCCCAATACATCGGTAAACCAGAGTCGCACAAACCGGATGCTTCGCTCTTCAAGGGTGCGCAGAACAAACTCTTCTTGGCGCGAAATCTCTTCACTCATGGCGCCATCCTGCCAATCGCGCATTACGGCAGTGTTAACTCCGCCGGAAAATCAGCCGAATTACGCAGTTTCCCGTCTAAACCTAGGCTCTGGGAGGGAGTTAGAGCCCGTGGGCGGCCGAAACTGCAGGGTAGTAAATCTTTCCTTCATGGACATTTAGCCCTGCGCCCAGAGCGGGGTCATCTGCACAGGCGCGTTCCCAACCTTTATTTGCCAAGGCGATCGCATAGCGAATGGTGGCGTTGGAAAGCGCAGCTGTGGAGGTGGATGGAACCGCCCCGGGCATATTCGCCACGCAGTAGTAGAGGCTGTTATGAACTGCGAAAGTTGGATCCGAATGAGTTGTTGCTCTTGACCCTTCAAAACAGCCACCCTGATCGATGGCGACATCGACCAAGACACTTCCAGGTTTCATTCGAGCCACCAGGGCATCGCTCACAAGTCGCGGAGCTTTAGCGCCGTGAACCAGAACTGCTCCAATGACCAAATCTGCTTCCAGAAGTTGGTTTTCAATCTCATAGGCAGATGAAGCCAGAGTGCGAACTTGGCCGGCAAAAAGATTATCGATCTCGCGAAGTCGACTGAGATCTAAATCCAATATCGAAACATCTGCTCGCATTCCGTGCGCAATGGATGCCGCGGCAACGCCGACAACACCTCCGCCTAAGATGACAACTTTCGCTGGGCTGACGCCGGGAACTCCACCCAGAAGTACACCTCGCCCGCCTGCGCTTTTTTGCAATGATGCCGCGCCAACTTGAATGGACATACGCCCGGCGACTTCGCTCATGGGTGCAAGTAATGGGAGTTGCTTATTAATTTCTACAGTTTCATAGGCGATGGCAGTTGTGCCACTTGCAATGATGGCCTCGGTGCATTCTCGAGAAGCAGCTAAATGCAAATAGGTAAAGAGAATTTGTCCTTTTCGCATCAACGGATATTCCGCAGCAATGGGTTCTTTCACTTTGACAATGAGATCGGCTCGTTCCCAAACCTGCTCGGCGGTAGCCACTATTTCACCGCCGGCCTTTATATAGTCCTGGTCCGTTATTGACGAACCTAAGCCAGCACCGGTTTGGATAAGAACTGTATGTCCATTACCTACCAGGGCATGTACTCCTGAGGGTGTGGCAGAAATGCGAAATTCATTATTTTTAATCTCTTTTGGGATACCTACGATCATGTAATTATCTTAGTCGGCAAAGAGGGTGGCACAGATTTTAGGATGAAGATCAGCCCTCATCTGCGCAAAGCTTTCTGGTGGCCAACCAGCGGCAAAGACTCGTCGAAGCAACTTAGCCAGTGGATAAGTGAGGTCATCTTCAAAGGCACGGTCCAAAGCTCGCGCAGCAAAGGCCCCCTCCCCATTTTCGTAAGAGATCGCTGCCAACAGGGTGGCTACTGGGGCGACATAACCTTCGGGTGCGGTTTTCACTAGCCAATGCCACATCGAGGCTAGGAGCTCGATTTTTTCGGGATCGGTTATGCCCATCGCATAATCTCTTACCTGCAAGTCTTGGAGCCTGACCAAGACCAGTGCGATCAACCCTTCGTCACTGCATGAACCTAACGTGCGAAATTGATGAAAGAGATCGGTAACTGCCAACGCTCCTTCACGTTGCTTTTCTAGTACCTCTGTAGATTCGTAATCAATCTTGGCAACCTTTCCGATCTTCCGCTTCAATTTTTCATTAGGTGGAAAAGCCGCCATAGAATCTTTCAAGTGTTCTAAATCCAAATATGGT
The DNA here is from genome assembly GCA_903850565.1 of uncultured Actinomycetes bacterium. GTDB lineage: Bacteria > Actinomycetota > Actinomycetes > Nanopelagicales > Nanopelagicaceae > CAIMZW01. The sequence continues at coordinate 31,396 of CAINLV010000023.1, read as the reverse complement.
AGGCGGCGACCTTTTAACACTTGTTCGGCGGCGACCCGAGAATTATTGATATCGGGAAGTGGCGAACCTTCGGGCGGACAACAACTCTTATCGGAGCAGATCATTGAACGCCAACGAAGTTGGTGAACTTGGAGAAATTCCCGGACCGCGATGTCGCGCATTTCGATCGCTTCAGTTAATGGCGCCATGAGATATTCGCAATCGGAGATTTCATTGGGAAGATACGCCACTACCATGGCGGCATCTGCTTTCTCACGAACTAAGTGAGATGCCAGGGAATCCATCTGTTCCGGATCTGCATCTCGAGGGAAATCAATACGCATTGCCATCCCAATATTTCCATCGCAAAGCGAGATGAGAACCAAAGAGTTTTCTGGGTGATATCCAACAAGGAATGGAACCGCTATCAATAAATCGTCGGGAGAAGTTAAAGTTGTCATGAGCGAAATATTCGTTGAAGGAGTTACTAAGTATTTTCAGGCGCTCCCCTACCTGTTGAAAACCTAAGCTGGGGAAAACTAGTGGAGGTAGTTAGTAGGCGCAGTCTTCACCTGGATGGTGGTCGAAGTATTTTGAACGATGGCATTGCCAAGGACCGGAAAAACGTTGCCATCTGCACTCCACGATCCTGCCCAGGAGATAGCCAAAGAAATGGTGTACGAACCGTTCCGGGCATAGGTGTGGGCTAGGCCGATACTGGGATAAACAGTGGAAGATCTGGTCGTTATGGTTGCGCTGCCATCGCCGAAATTCCAGGTATAGCTAGGTTGTAGGGACACCCCTACAACAATCCCAAGAATCGTGGTGGCGGTGGTAAAGAAATCTGTGGAGTCGGTCCAGAAATACACGGGAATACCTGGCAATGCGATCGGATTGGGAGCGAAAACAATATTTCGTCCCGGTAGGAGGGCGGTCAGGCTATCGCTCAAAGAGACGGCGGCAACCACTTTCGGAGCAATACTTTGAGAAGGAGTAGGTTTTATTGCGCTCACTTTTTTAACAGTCGAAGTGCTTCCCGTCCGTGGCACATGAGCTTTAACGACCGGTTTGGGTTTGGGGATAGTCGCCGCCGGTCGGCGAATAATTCGTTTGACCTTCTTCACCGCCGGCGGAGTGGGAGGAGGAGCTACAACTGAACCCGGAGAATTCTGTACCGCCGAGATAATGATGCCGCCATGAGCGGGATCGGTTACCACGCTGACACAGGCCTTCGAGGCGCAATCGGTCACTGCAATGGCACTGGAAAAGGTGAGCGCTTCAATTATTACAAGTGCGAAGCCAAGAAAGATGCAGCGAAATTTATTCACGCAAGGAACCATAATCTGCGCCACTACTTGTGCCACCGCCACAGCGCGAAACTGTGGATAAGCAATCGTTATACATTTTTCGCACTTTCGTGCCACGCTAGCGCTATGACTTCCCGAGATGGCGATGGCTGGATTGAGTGCCATTGTGGTCAGAAACATTGGGGCATATTTGGTGCCGCTGGCGTGCTCTTATTGCGGGACACAACAATTCTCTTGCAGCACCGCGCGCCTTGGGTCCACAACGGTGACACCTGGGGAATCCCCGGAGGCGCAAAAGATTCTCACGAAACTATTATCGAAGCAGCGCTTCGCGAAGCGGTAGAAGAAATCGGAATCGTGAGTGAATTCGTGAAACCACTTCACACCTTTACCGATAATCACGGAAACTGGCAGTACGACACCGTTATCGCATCAGTTGATTCCCAACTCATCGCCCATGAAATGAATGCTGAATCACTTCAAGTGGAGTGGGTAGAAATTTCACAGGTGAGCGAAAAGAATCTTCATCCCAGTTTCGCAAAGACTTGGCCGACGCTACAAACCCTGCTCGCTAAATTCACTGTGTAATCTTTTCAACGAATCGCGAATAATGGCGCCATCACTGGTTCGCCAAAATGGTGGCATGGAATTGAGCAAGACCGATCCGTAGCGCTTGGTCACAATCCTGGAATCCAAAATGGCAACAACGCCTCGATCTTCGGTAGATCGGATCAATCGACCAGTACCTTGCGCTAACAGGAGCGCTGCCCGAGGCAAGGAGACCTGCATAAATCCACTTCCACCCGTGGCATCTGCAGCAGCTGCGCGGGCGCTCATGACTGGTTCATCGGGTCTTGGAAACGGAATGCGATCGATGGCGACCAAAGTACAAGATGGCCCAGGAACATCGATTCCTTGCCAGAGCGAAATTGTCCCCAAGAGAATGGAGGTTGGCTCTTTAGCAAAACGATCCACCAGCGACCCAACACTGTCACCACGCTTTTGGGTGATGATGGGAAGTTTAAGTTCGGCCAAAACTTTGCGCAGATGAATATCAGCCATTTCTACCCCTCGCCACGAAGAGAAGAGGGCAAGGGTTCGACCACCGGCCGCCTCGATAAGTTCTCCGAGTTCTGTGAGCGCTTCAGGTGCAGGACCATCTCGACCAGGTTCTGGAATGTTGCGCGGTAGGTAGAGCATTCCTTGATTGGCAAAATCAAAGGGGGAACCAACATCTAGCATCTGAACGTTTGATGGATCGATTCCAAAGTCATCCTCTGACTCGGATTCTTCTTCTGCGCTTTCACTAAAACGAGAGGGTTCACCCACCACAAATCCGATGCTCTTGGCGATTGCATCAAAACTCTTACCTACGGACAAGGTCGCGCTGGTTGCAATCACGGGCGTCCGAGTTAACAAATTTTCACGCAGTACCGCTGAAACACTCAAAGGTGCTAGATAAAGGGTGGAAAAAGCTTGATCAAACCAGAGCACTTGCGAACTTCCGGGGCGGAGCATCTTCGTGGCAATCTGCATTATTTCATTGACCGCTCCTTTTACCCGGATCCGTTCTGCCATGGAGTCTGGGTCCAAGATCTCCGAATCCTTATTTATTTGGGCAATCACCGCTTGGGCAGAATCCTTCACATTTCGAATTGGCGCTTCAAGTTGAGCTGGCAAATCTGGCAATCTTCCAGCCAACGCCAGATTAGTTCGGACATCTTGAGAAAATTCCTTTATTGACTCGGCATACTTGTCGGCGGCTTTGGCAAAGGTGTCAGCTATCTTTCCTGGTAAATATTTCTTCGCCATTTTCGCCGATCGCTCGACTCGACCGACAGTTAATTCTTCGGTAACAGCTTGGGTAGTGCGATCCATAAATTCGTGCGCCTCATCCAAAATGACGGCATCGCGTTCTGGCAAGATCGGGTGCGACTCCACAATTTCAATGGCTAGCAAAGTGTGGTTGGTAACGACAACATCTGCCTTTTGCGCCTTAGCTTTGGCATTTGCCGAAAAACATACGGTACCGAATGGACATTCATCAGCTCCCATACATTCTCGACCCGAAACCGCGTTTGCAAACCAGACTCGTCGATCTACTTCAGGCGCATCGTCTTTATCCCCTGAGATTCCAGGAGTTTCTGCCCAGGCCCGCAATCGTTTTGCATCTTTCTCTAGTGCGCCAATTTCTAAGAGAATTTCACCGTCGGGATCGGCAACCGAACTATTCATCTTTTGTAGGCAGAGATAATTTCCAACACCTTTGTAGACGGCAAAAGTTAATTCTCGATTGAGTTCTTTCTCCAAGGCAGCCTTAATCCTGGGTAAGTCGCGTTCCACAAGTTGGCGCTGCAGGGCCAAAGTTGCCGTGGCCACTAACACTTTCTTTCCATGCGCAAGGGCCGGGACTAAATAAGCTAAGGATTTTCCAGTTCCGGTACCGGCTTGAACTAACAGGTGATGACGATCGGAAAGGGCGTTAGCAACTGCTTCTGCCATCTCCATTTGGCCCACACGAGGTTTTCCACCGATGGCTGCAACGGCAGCATCCAGGGCAGAACGAACTTTAGCTTGGGCATCACTCACGTACTCACCTTAGCGGTTTCGCCAAAGGCCAGGATGGAATGTAGATAAAGTGGTGAATAAGTAGAAATGATCGGATTAGTGCGCAGTGATAGTCGTGCCCTTGCCCACAACAACAATCCCACCTTCGGAAATGGTAAATCTAGCTCGGTCGCGTTCGTGGTCCACGCCAACTTGGGCTCCAGGTTCCACAATTACATTCTTATCCAAGATTGCATTTCGAATAATGGCACCTGCGCCGATTCGGACCGATGGCATTAATACTGAACCTTGAACAAGTGCATTTGTGGCAACCGCGACATCAAAGGAAGCAACGGTTCGCTCTAGACGCCCACCGGCAATAATTGACCCCGCACCGACGATCGAATCGACGGCAGAACCATTTTCTGAAAATTTCGCTGGTGGCAATGAGGGTGGATTTGTCAGCAGTGGCCAATCTCGATTGTATAAATTGAAAATTGGATGCACGGAAACCAAATCCATATGAGCGTCATAGTAAGCATCGATGCTTCCTACATCGCGCCAATAACCTTTATCGCGTTCGGTTTCGCCTGGAACAATATTATGTGCGAAATCGTAGGCGCGCGCTAAGCCAGCAGCAGTCATCATCGGAATGATGTTTCCACCTAAGTCATGACGGCTTTCCAAATCTTCCGAATCTAGGATTAGCGCTTCTTCCATCGCATCGCGCTTAAAGATGTAGTTACCCATGGAGACTAGTGAATATTCAGGATTTCCGGGCATGGGCGGCGGATTTGCTGGTTTTTCGTGAAATGCCTTAATGGTGATTCCATCTTCGGCCAGTTCGATCACGCCAAATTCGCTGGCTTCTGATCGCTTCACCCGAATGGCCGCAACCGTAATCCCAGCCCCAGTTTGCAGATGGAAATCAAACATCTGAGTGGGATCCATGCGGTAAACGTGATCGGCTCCGAAAACCAAGACATGCTTTGGATTTTCGTCATGGATCAAATTGAAATTCTGCAGAATCGCATCGGCACTGCCCGTGTACCACCGTGGTCCAAGGCGCTGTTGCGCAGGGACTGGAGTGATGTAGTTACCTAATAAGGTCGACATTCGCCAAGTGGTCGTAATGTGCCTATCTAACGAATGCGATTTATATTGGGTCAGAACTGCGATCTTGCGAAGATCGGCATTAACCAGGTTGGATAGAACAAAATCAATCAGGCGATAAGCCCCGCCAAATGGGACCGCCGGCTTCGCGCGGTCCGCGGTGAGCGGCATTAACCGCTTACCTTCTCCACCAGCGAGAACTATTCCAAGCAACTGCTCTTGTCGGGCCATGCGGTAACGATACCCTTAGTCGTTGCCTCAAAATAGACCAATAGAACACGGGTCACACATTAAAGTTGCCAGAAGCAGAAGGATGGGTTGCAGATGCGAATCGGTTTAGTAACCAAGGAGTGGCCACCACATATTTATGGAGGTGCCGGAGTTCACGCCCTTCAATTGACGCAGGCCCTCCAGGAGTCCATCTCAGTGGATGTCCATTGCTTTGGGCAAGAACGAAGCGATGCCACCGGCTATCCGCTTCCTGAAGAATTTGCCACCATAAATCCAGCACTTCAAGCCTTCGTCACCGATATCCAAATCTCACAATCATTAGCTGGCGTGGACCTGGTCCACTCCCACACTTGGTATGCCAATATGGCTGGCCATTTCGCCGCCATGCTTCACGGCATTCCCCATGTGATCACAGCTCATTCGTTAGAGCCGGACCGTCCATGGAAGGCCGAGCAATTGGGCGGAGGCTATCGACTCTCATCGTGGGCCGAGAAAACTGCATACGAAGCCGCCGATGCCATCATCGCGGTTAGCGATGGCATGAAAGGCGACATCCTTCGGGCCTACCCCGCACTCAATCCTAAAAAGATCCACACAATTCTCAACGGAGTGGACACCGGAAAATACTCCCCAAAACCTGATCAAGATCTTTTAGATTCTTTGGAAATAACTGGCAGATATGCAATTTTTGTTGGGCGCATTACTCGACAAAAAGGATTGGCACATTTACTTCGTGCCTGGGAGAAAGTATCGCCAGACTTTGGCTTAGTAATTGCCGCAGGAAGTCCGGACGAACCAGCGATCGGCGCCGAAATTTCCGATCTCATTCGAGGGCTGCAATCAACACGAAAGAATATTTGGTGGCAAGAAAAAATGCTGCCACAAGGGCAATTAAATGCACTTTTGTCCAGCGCCGATCTCTTCATCTGCCCCTCAGTCTATGAACCGCTGGGAATAGTAAATCTGGAGGCAATGGCTTGCCAGACCGCGGTATTGGCTTCACGAGTTGGTGGCATTCCAGAAGTTGTCGATCACAAAATTACGGGAGAGTTGGTGGATTACAACGGCGACGGTCCAGAATTCGAAAGCTCTTTAACGGCTGCCATTGAAAAGTTGATGAACGATCCCTCGTTATTACAACAGTATGGCGAAGCCGGTCGTAATCGAGCCATTGATCATTTTGGTTGGCCAGCGATCGCAACCCAAACTATCGAGCTATACCAATCTGTGATTCGCGAATACGGGAGCAAATAGTTCTATGTCCAAACGTAGTTTGACCTTATTTTTGGCTGTCGGTTTATTATGGGGAATCCCCTACCTATTTATGAAAGTTGCCGTCGTCGAATTTCAACCAAGCGTAATTGTCTTCTCCCGAGTACTGATCGGCTCCGCAATTTTAGTGCCGATCGCGATCAGGCGAGGTGCTCTGGCTGGCGCACTGAAAAATTTCCGATATGTAATGCCGTATGCCATTGGCGAAATGATCGGTCCATGGATTTTAATCACCACCGCTGAAAAGAAACTTTCCTCGGGATTGGCTGGCTTACTAGTGGCGACAGTTCCTATTTGGTCGACTGTGATTACCTCTATATACGGGGACCGATCGGTCTGGCACAGGAAACGGCTCATGGGCTTAATCATCGGATTTATTGGAGTATTTCTCGTTGTTGGATTAGAAAGTTTCTCTGGAGAACAAAATCTGCTCTCGATCGGCATGATTCTTCTGGCATCTGTGGGTTATGCCTGGTCGACCATCATGGTAAATCGGAAAATTCCTCATGTAGATGGAATTGCCATCAATGGCACGGCTATGGCCATCACCGCTATTTTCTATCTACCCTTTGCGGTAATTCAAATGCCTGATCATCTGCCATCGCTTAAGGCCGGTGCATCTGTTCTTGCGCTTGGATTGTTTTCAACGGCCTTTGCCTTCATTGCCTTCTTCATCGTCATGAATGACATTGGACCAGCGCGCGCTTCCTTGGTGACCTATATCAACACAGCATTCGCTGTGCTCCTGGGAGTTGTGCTCTTAGGTGAGCCGTTAACCCTTGGAATTGGAATCGGTCTGCCATTGGTCCTTATTGGTTCCTACTTCGCCAGCCGAAAAGATCAACCTACTTCTGCGTAAATCCAAGTTTGGCCAGAGCCTTTGGGTCTCGCTGCCACTCTTTGGAAATTTTTACATGAAGACCCAAGTAGATCTTGGCATCTAAAAGCGTTTCAATCGCCTGTCTGGATTTAATTCCGATCGCTTTTAACCGAGTTCCCTGCGGACCAATAATGATCGACTTTTGACTATCTCTTTCGACATGAATTGTTGCGTGGATATCAAAGAAATTTTTACCTTCTCGTTGACTCATTTCGTCAATGGTAATCATTACCGAATGAGGCAGCTCTTCATAAAGGTCGGCAATTGCAACTTCACGAATCAACTCCGTGATCATGAGTTCTTGAGCCTGATCGGTGGTTATGTCTTCTGGATAGAGCGAAGGCGAAACTGGCAATTGAGCGGATAACAAGTGGAGCAATAATTCGGTTTGATCTTCTTCTTTGGCAGATACGGGGATGATTTCTTGGACCGTGAGATTAAGTCGTGAACAAAACTCGGAGACCGACACTAGATGCTCAATGAGTTTTTCTCGTTTTACCCGATCGACTTTTGTCACGGCGATGAAGACTCGCCGTTGATTGATTACCTGCTTGGCGATGAACTCGTCGCCAAGGCCGATCGCTTCATCTGCCGGCAAGCAGATCAGAACGGCATCTACTGATTCAATATTTTCCGTCACCATTGCATTGAGGCGAGTCCCCAGCAAAGTCTTGGGTTTATGAATACCGGGCGTATCCACCACAATCATTTGAAATTCAGGCCGAGAGATAATTCCCCGGATTGGATTACGGGTCGTATTGGGATGAGGCGAGGTAATCACAATTTTCTTGCCGACTAGAGCATTGACCAGCGTTGATTTGCCGGTATTGGGACGACCAATAATCGCAACAAATCCTGCCCGGTGCGTTTGATTGTCCATGGGCTAAGTCTCTCACTCACTGCCGAGCGGGTTCACCAATTCCATGACTTCGGCGATGGAAGTGACTAATTCTGCCGACCTTTCTGCTATCAATCGGTGACAACCTTCGCTAGCAGGCGAAGTGATAGCTCCAGGCACGGCCATGACTAAGCGCATGAGGTCGGCTGCTTCTCGCGCCGTTCGCAATGATCCACTTCGGTACGCAGCTTCTACGACGATAGTGCCTTGTGAAAGAGCGGCGATGAGCCGATTGCGAGTCAGGAAGCGAAAAGGTTCAGCACGAACGGAGGGCATAACTTCGGAGAGAAGGAGACCACGCAGGGCTATTTCTTCGAAGAGTCGTTGATTTCCCGCTGGATAATTGAAATCCAGACCACCAGCAAGAATCGCCATAGTGACTCCTGAACCGGTAAGTGCGCCCTGATGCGCAACGGCATCGATTCCGTATGCACCACCAGAGACTATGCACCAATCCCGTTCCACCGCAGCTAGCGCGAAATCCCCTGCGATTCGTTTTCCGTAATCAGTCGGATTTCGAGTTCCCACAATTGCCAAGGATTTGCCAGCCACGGATAGGCAGGTGCGCTCCCCTTTTCCCACCAATGCAAGGGGCGGAGCAACCAAATCATTGAGCTGCGCCGGCCAATCATGGTCTGCAGGAGTGAGAAAGAAGCCACCCGCCTGAACTATTTCTTCTTGAAGCTGCGCCGCCGATTTTAGTTCCAACCTCTTTCGAATCCCGACAATTCCATTTTCGCTCTCTGAATATTGGCTGGCTCGAATTCTTTGCAAGGTTTCTTGCGCCCCCCGGGATGAAATTTCCCGGCTCCAAAATGCGTACCCCCCTTCGATCGCCGCGAAGAGTTGAATTAAAGAATCTACTTCCTGATCGCTCACGAAAAGTGTCCCAACGATTGGCGCAGTGATAGCGCCTCCTGCACATCGGTTATCGTCGGAATCTGATGCTGATTGCTATCTGCCACGCTCCAGGCAACCCGGAGCACTTTATGAAAGCCTCGGGCACTCAACCGGTCCATATCCATTTCGCTCAACAGCAGATTCATCCCAGCTTTTTCCGCGAGAAAATCGGTCCGCAATAATTTTGCTGGAATTTGCGAATTCAAATGCCATGGAAAATTTGCAAACCGATTTCTTTGGGTATCACGTGCGGCCACAACTCGCGAACGAACGACGGCGCTGCTTTCAGATTTAGTGGCGGTTGCCATTTCCAATCGCGAAGGCGGAAGCACTAAAAGCCGAATATCAATGCGATCCATCAGCGGGCCCGAAAGTCGCTGTAAATAGCGACGAATTTGGAGCGAGGAACAAGTGCACCCACGACCTTTTCCAGATGAGCGACCACACGGGCATGGGTTGGCGGCAAGCACCAAAATAAATCGGGCCGGATATTTCACAATTCCCGAAGCTCTGGAGATAGTTACCTCACCAGATTCCAATGGTTGACGAAGTGCGTCTAGGACCCCCGTGGCACATTCGGGTGCTTCATCGATAAAGAGGACCCCGTGATGCGCCAAAGAAGCTGCCCCAGGTTTTATCTGATGCGATCCCCCGCCCACCATGGCGGCAGTTGAAGTTGTGTGATGTGGAGATACGAAAGGCGGAAGTGAATTAGACCCTGTGGAATTAAGTAACTTACCCGCAACCGAATGTATGGCAGTGACTTCTATTCCTTGCTCTGAATCTAACGCCGGCAAGATTGTTGGAATCCGCTCTGCCAGCATCGTCTTGCCAGTTCCGGGTGGTCCAATCAGCAATAGATGATGGGCTCCGATCGCAGCGATTTCCAAAGCTCGTCTGGATGCGGATTGACCGACGACATCCATAAGATCGATATCAGAAGCAGGAGTTACTGTCTCGGACTCTTCCTGAAAGTGCTGTGGAATCTGCCCGCCACGAAGAATTTGGAGTGTTTCTTTTAAGGAAGTAACCGGAACAACTTCGATACCGGAAACCAGGGATGCCTCCAAGAAATTCTTGAAGGGAATGAAGGCTCGTTTCATGCCCAACGACTTCGCCGCCAATAACGAAGGCAAGATTCCGCGGATGGGACGAACCTCCCCATCCAGCCCAAGTTCACCGAGAAAAACCGAATCGGCTTCGGGTGCCAAAGGAATTGCTCCATGCGCTGCAATGATCGAGAGCGCAATGGGAAGATCAAATCCCGATCCACTCTTGGGCATCCATGCGGGAGAGAGCGAAACGGTGATTTTGTTTCTGGGCCACTCTTCTTCACTATTGATAATGGCAGAGCGAACTCGATCTTTTGATTCCGAGAGCGCCGAATCTGGAAGTCCAAGCAATATGTAACTTGGGATTCCATCGCCAATATCGACTTCTACATTAATGAGGTGACCATTGAGTCCGACCAGAGAGATCGAAGAGAGTGACGCCAGCCCCATTTACAAAATTGCCGAGCGGTAATCAAGTTCACAGGGGCGATTAGGGATGGCAAGAACACCAGCACAATCAATTTGATAATCCGCGCCAAACATTTTGTTGGTGCACCGCCAGGCAAGTGCAAGCCGTTGCAACCGCATAGATTTTTCAATTCCTATTCCCTCAATGGGATGGCCAAAAGTTAACGAGGATCTGGTCTTTACTTCGACAAACGCTACAACTCCATTGGGGTACTGCGAAACGATATCTATCTCACCCTCTTTGATGCGCCAGTTGCGATCTAAAATGATGCAACCTTGCTTGAGTAAGTACTCCACGACAAAATCTTCGCCTTGGGCGCCTAGCAATTTCTTATATGTGCTCACACTTCTCATTTCCTTCTCGGCCGAGATTAGGAAGTGAAAGTAATTTGGCCAACGAATGAGAAATCTAGAAATGTTTTATATAGTGGAAAGATTAGAGCTGTTGAAAACTCACTGAGAAAGCAGTGCTGCGATATTGGAAAAGGAGCGGCGGTGAATGCGACAAGGTCCAAATTCGATGAGATTGCGACTATGTTGCGCAGTGATATAGCCCTTATGATTTTTGAAACCGTACTCGGGATAAAGTAAATCCATTTCCAGCATTATTCGATCTCGATATACCTTTGCCAATATCGAAGCCGCGCCAACCGAGAGGGCAACTTGATCGCCCTTCCACACCGCCAAAGTTGGGATATCAAGTCCGGCAATCGCGTAGCCATCGGTAAGGACGTACTCTGGACGGATGCTCAGAGCTTGAACCGCTCGCCTCATTCCCTCCAGATTGCTGCGATGGAGACCAACTTCATCAATTTGCGCTGCCGGTATTTCGATAATTGCGAAAGAGAGAGCGTTTTTGGTGATTAGTTCAAATAATTCTTCTCGTCGAGATTCGGTTAGTTTCTTGGAGTCTTTGATTCCATTCCACAATGAATCAAGTGGATTTTTCAATATCACTGCTGCGACAACCAGAGGGCCAGCGCATGGACCGCGTCCTGCTTCATCCACCCCAGCAATATGGGCAATCCCATGTGCTAAAAGCGTGGATTCCAAGAGTGTCATCTGAAAAGGGTAGTCAGAAAGTGAAAAACTATTTTGCTTTAAGTACCGGCAACTTCGTTAAATCCTGACCGGCCGGCAAAAACTTCACACTTGTAAATGGCCACACCACAAATTCAGCTCGCCCAACGACGGCGCTCAACGGAACCATGCCCTTATATTTGTCTTCAGTATGAAAACGTGAGTCAGCGCTGGCATCTCGATGATCACCCATTACCCAGATAAAACCCCTAGGGACCGTGACGTTGAAAGTATTTTGGCTCGGTTTATTGCCTTCGTAAATGTAGGGCTCATTGACCGAAACGCCGTTGATTTGTAGTCGGCCCTTCGCATCGCAACAGACCACATGATCGCCACCAACACCGATGGTTCGCTTGATCAAATATTGTTTGGCGGGATCGGGCAAAATTCCTACAGTTTCCAGACCAGTCTTAAGGGCTTCTACAACGGCTGGGCCCTTAGGTGATTGAACTGAACCCAACCAATTGGCTGGGTCACGAAAAACTACAACTTCACCGCGCTTGATATCGGAGAAGAAAGTTGCCAATTTATTGACGGCGATTCGATCGCCTATTTGCAAGGTGTTCTCCATGGAACCAGAAGGGATGAAGAAAAAATGCACCAAGAAGGTTTTTACCAAGACTGAAACGATCAGCGCGGCAACAACGATGATAGGTAACTCTCGAAGGAGAGAACCTTTTTTTGGTAGGCGCATTAAGAAACTGGAGAGTTACGCTTGAGTCGAAGACTCGTCAGTGACTGCTTCAACTTCTGCAACTGCTGCTTCAACTTCGGCAACTGCCTCTACAGGAGCAACGGTCTCAACGACAACAGGTGCCACGATGACCTCTTCAACAATGAACTCATTGTTTGCGCCACGACGTTCTTTAATCTTTGCAGCCTTGCCACGAAGGTCGCGCAAGTAGTACAACTTCGCACGGCGAACATCGCCACGACGGACCATTTCGTACTTCTCAATTACTGGGGTGTGTACCGGGAAGGTTCGTTCCACTCCGACACCGTAGGAAAGCTTGCGGATAGTAAAAGTCTCGCGAACGCCAGATCCCTGACGGCGGATGACGATTCCTTGGAAAACCTGGATACGGCTCTTGCTGCCTTCAATAACTCGAACGCTGACCTTGATCTCATCTCCAGGACGGAAATTAATAAGATCGGAGCGGAGTGATACCGCGTCTACGGAGTCCAGCACGTTCATAGCAGGTCCTAACCTAAATAATTCGAAAGTATGAATTTACGCTTATGGCTCAGATGCCAAGAGCCGTATCTTGCCATAAATAAGCAGTTGGCGACAATTTGGGCTCGACTTGCCAAACCCTGCGAACTTTTAGCCGATTTCTGCGACTAACCGGGCGTGGAGCGTGGGGCCAGCTGCGATAACCATCTCGTGATTGGCGACTCCCCCATTTCGACCGGTTACAAGCGCCCCTGCCTCCTGTGCAATGAGCCCTCCTGCGGCCAAATCCCACTCCTGCAAGGTGGCTTCGAAATAGCCATCAACCGACCCGGCGGCAACGTGACATAGGTCTACGGCAGCGGCACCAATCCGGCGCAGATCCCGAATCTGCGGAATTAACCGATGAATCCGGGCGGCTTGAGCTTCGCGTAGCTCTAAATTGTAGGAAAAGCCGGTAGAAATCAGGGCTCGATTTAACGGAACTGGGTCATTGCATCGAATCCCAATGCCATTTTGAAAGGCGCCCCCGCCTCTATAGGCGCTCCACAGCGTATTTACGGTTGGAGCAAAGACCGCTCCCACGAGAACGCCATCGCTATCTTTTGCAGCGACACTGACATTCCAACCGGCTAGACCATAAAAATAATTGACCGTGCCATCAAGCGGATCGATAACCCAGGTAATCCCGGAGGTGCTCTCCCGCGCGGAGCCTTCTTCACCGATGATGCCATCATCGGGACGGGCCGCGAGCAATTTCTCCACGATCAATTTTTCGCTGGCATGGTCCATCTGCGTAGCAAAATCCACCGCCGAAGTTTTCTGATGTACATCCAAAACCTGTGGCCGTTGCATCAGTAGTTGACCGGCTGATTCGGCAACTGAAATTGCAAGGGCAAGAAGATCTTCTGGCGAGTTTCCGACGCGGTTCATATTCCTAATCTAGTGCCATTCATTGATTTGGAATCCATTGGGGCTGTGCTTGCCCGATTTTCGGCGCCACCTGTGGCACTCTTGTCCCGTGACAGACTTAATATTCAGTGGCAAATCCGAAGATGGCAGTTACATCGAACTATCGGACGGTTCTGGAGCTCGTTATCGAGTAGAAATTGATGAATCGATACGTGCCGCGCTCATGGCGCCGCGATTAGTCGCCATCGTCAACCAGAGCGCTGGCCACGATGAGGCAGAAGTCAATGTCAAACAAATTCAAGCACGTCTTCGCGCTGGTGAAACTATTGATGCGCTCGCCCGCGCGACTGGGTGGAGTGCAGAGAAAATTGATAAGTACTCCGGCCCAATTCTGCAGGAACGGGCTTACGTCATTGGGCTAGCCCTGGAAACACCATTGCGCCGGGATTCGCACGCCCCAACGCTGCAGATTGCGACATGGGATCAACTATCACCACGTGGCGTGGATATGGCCGAAGTCGAGTGGAATTCTCATCGTCAGAGCAATGGCAACTGGGTAATTGTGCTGACTTACCCCACTAAAGATGGCATTGCCCAGGCCGAATGGATTTTTGATATTCATAATCATTCCGTGGTGGCTCACGATGAAACTGCAAAATGGATCGCCGGCGAAGATCGAGAACCCCGTTCCAAAGTTCCCAGCCACGGCATGATTTATCCCAGCGAACCCCAATCTGGTGCTCCTCGGTTAGTGGCAGTTCGCGAAGAAGAAGTAACTCGAACCATCAGCATCTCCAGCGCTGCGGTAAGTGGTCTGCTTGATCTAGATGAAGCCGATCCAACAATCGACCCTGAAGCCAGAAAAGATGGCGTCACCAAGCGAATCAGAATCCCATCCTGGGACGATATTTTATTTGGCGGAAAGAGCGATCCCGAATAACTATTTAAGTGAGTTCTTGAAGAACTTTACTGTTCTATCCCACGCCAACGCGGCTGCCGGGGCATCAAATACTTCTGGGCGATCATCATTGAAAAATGCATGTGCCGTGTTGGGATAATCAAATGCCTGCACCTGTCCACCAGCGCCAATTATCGAAGTTACTGCTTCCTGTATCCCTGGCGCCGTTGAAGTTCCATCCGAATGCGCGCAATGGATTTGGGCGACCTTGCCTGCATACCCGCTCCAATCTGGCGCCATCCGTTCCCAAGATCCACCAGGATAGAAACCAACAGCAGCCCCAATAACTTCACAAAAAGTAGCGCTCCAGATAGCCAGTGATCCGCCCATACAGAAGCCAATAGCGCCAACGGCGGGTGCAGAAACATCTGACCTAGATAGCAAGTAATTGGCTGCTCCGGCAATATCGTGTGCAGCCTTTTTCATCTGCATCTCCATCAACAACTTCTTAGCAACATCTGGTTCTTCGGCAATTTCACCGTGATAAAGGTCAGGGGCAAGCGCCACAAAACCGGCTTGGGCAAATCGATCAACAACATCTTTTATGTGTCCGACCAATCCCCACCACTCTTGAATAACTATGAGCGCAGGCCCACTGCCACTGGCAGGTAACGCTAAATAACCAGTGCACGAATCCCCGTTGCTGGGAAAAGTTATCGACTGACCCATATTCATCTCCTTCAACGTTGCGCGATTAAGAGGGGTATTTCTAATTCCGTAGGGGTTAAACCGCCATGATGACCAACCATAGAACTTTCCTGCTTTACTCGCGAAGGATCGATCAAAATCAATTGATCTGCGGGGACAACCGTTAAATCCCCCAGTCGATCGCGACTGTCCTCAGTGACAACTGGACCTAAAAGACCAGATTCAACTAACTCACTCTTCCGAAATACCTGGGCTCGATCGCCTAAATAATCTTCCCAAATCTTTTGAGTTGCCGCTTGTGTTCCTTCTCGAAGGTAAATATGGCGAGCGCGGGGTTCACCACCTACCAGGGTGACGTTATCCATAAGCGGATTGTTCTCACCTATAACTATTGATTCATTAACGTTAATCATTCCGTGATCTGCAGTGACCCACATTCTGGTTCCTTGTGGCAGATTTTCCAGAAGCCCTTTCATCAGATCAGCTACTACCTGCATCGCCGTCAACCACGAGGGTGAACCAACGCCGGCTTCATGACCTGCGTGATCTAAATTATTGAGATAGACATACGCAAATGAAGGCGCGGTTCGCAAGGCGGCTCTGGTCGAAGAAATAATTTCTGACAACTGATTGGCTCCTGCATAGGAACATCCACGGAGTGCGGCACGCGTAAAACCAGAACCTTCATATCGCTTTGCTGCAATATGAGTTGCACTTATTCCCGATGCTGCTGCCCGTTCGAAATTTGTGGCCGATTTCTGCCACATAAGCGGGTCGACTCGTTCATCCCATTTCAAGGCGTTAAGAAGTCGACCTGGTTCACCACTTCTAGGGACCCTCACGGTGTAACCCAACATTCCATGTACTCCCGCCAACTCTCCGGTCCCGAGCGAAGATAAATTGGTTGCCGTTGTGGAAGGGAAATGCGAGGTTAATGAATCCGATCCGGTGAACTCTTTAAAGATCGGAAAGAGGTGCGAATATTCGTTGAGGGCGGCTAACCCCATGCCGTCGATCAAAAGTAGGCATTCTCGCCCAGCAGGGCTGGACCCAATCCCCAGCACATCTGGCCGACCAGCTAGCCCAAGGCTGGAAAATATCGAGTTAGATAAGTCGGATAGTTGGAAACTCACCAGGTCATCTTGCCTTACGAATTCGACAATAACGCCGCTTTTTTCTTCGTTTTCTTCCCCCATGGAAAGAACCAGTAATCTTGCGATCATGATTAAGTACTCGCGAGAAGTGATTGCCGCCCAAGAGTCCGGACTTCCGATTGTGGCCTTGGAATCAACAATTATCAGCCACGGGTTGCCTCGTCCTCGAAATCTAGAGGTTGCTCATGAGGTGGAATCAATCGTCCGAGACGCTGGCGCAACACCTGCGACGATCGCTCTTATCGACGGGATCATCCACGTCGGACTAGAAAGCGATGAGCTGGACCGAATCGCAAATGATTCCAATGTCGTCAAAGCATCTACCCGTGACTTAGCGATTATCCAAGCTACTCAGCAAAGCGCTGCTACCACCGTTGCCGCCACAGCGCACATCGCTCACTTGGCTGGCATTTCAGTTTTCGCCACAGGCGGACTTGGTGGCGTGCACCGTGGCCATTCGTACGATGAATCTGCCGATCTGCTTGCCCTGGCTCGAATTCCTATTGTCATTGTTTGTGCCGGCGTTAAATCTATTCTGGATGTCCCTGGCACATTAGAACGCCTTGAAACACTTGCGGTTCCAGTTCTGGGCTACCAGACAAATCGCTTTCCAGGTTTTTATCTCACCGACTCGGGCTATGAAATTGAACATCGCGTGGACAGCGCCACGGATATTGCCACCATTTGGAATAACCGACACGACATCAAAACTGATCAGTGCGCCATTGTCGTAACCAATCCCGTCATCCATGAGATGGATCGGGCGTTACACGACGCATTATTGAACTCTGGACTGGAAGCAGCAGAAAAAGCGGGCATTACCGGAAAAGCTGTGACTCCATTCCTGCTTGAGCATTTCCATTCCTCAAGTCATGGCGAATCCCTACGAGTAAATATTGACATTATTAAATCGAATTCGCTTTTAGCAGCCAATATCGCCATTGCACTAGGCGCTTAAACCACAAATGAAAATTCTCTGCATCGGTGACATCATGCTCGATGTTGTCGCAATACTGGATTCAGATATTAATTACGCCAGCGATACCAAAGCCCAAATTTCCACTCATGGTGGTGGGGCCGCAGCGAATGTAGCGTCCTGGTTGGCAGTGACCGGATGGGATACTTTTTTGATTGCTCGAGTCGGCGATGACTCGGCTGGAAAATCGGTATTAGCCGAACTTGATCGCTACGGTGTAACTCATGCCAACACGGTGATCGAAGGTGCACATACCGGCGTCGTCATCGTTTTAGTTGATAAAAGTGGCGAGCGCACTATGTTTCCGGATTCTGGAGCGAACTCGGGGCTGGGACCTGGAGATTTGCCCGATCTTCACGACATCACCGCCATCTATTTATCGGGCTATTGCTTACTCAACCCAGAGTCTCGGGCCGGAGTTCTAGAAATTATCGAGATCGCCCAAAAGCGAAATTTAAAAATCGTTTTTGATCCGGCTTCGGTTGGGGTATTAGCGCAAGCTGGCGCCGATCAGGTTCGTAGCTGGTTATCGTTGATGGACCTACTGATCATGAATGAGGAAGAGGCACATTTTCTCTCTGGATTGGTTGATCCGGTTCAAGCCATTACCAATTTACTTGAGTTATGCCCGACTGTAGTTATCAAGCGTGGATCTCACGGCTCCTTAGCCCAACACCGAGGCGGCGAGGCTGTTTTGATGCAAGCAACACCTGCCGAAGTCGTTGATACAACTGGTGCTGGAGATTGTTTTGCCGCCGGATTTATCCCCGCTTGGCTCAATGAGCGCGATTTAACGGAGTGTTTGTCCGGTGCCAGTGACCTTGCCGCCCAATGTGTCTCAGTTATCGGGGCTAGGCCGCTTGTCGCTACGGCATAAATGCTTCAACTCTTGGCAAGATAGCCCGCATGGCACGCACCCCCAAAGCCGTTCTCCCAAAACCTGGTGAGAACCCCGGTCGAATCGTCGATATCGATGTCTCTACCGAAATGTCAGAATCCTTTCTCGAGTACGCCTATTCGGTCATTTACTCTCGAGCTCTTCCAGATGCTCGAGACGGGCTAAAGCCGGTTCAACGCCGGATCTTGCATCAGATGTCGGAGATGGGACTTCGCCCAGATAAAGGCCATGTGAAATGCGCCCGAGTCGTCGGCGATGTCATGGGAAAGCTCCACCCCCACGGCGATGGTGCCATTTACGATGCCATGGTTCGCATGGCCCAAAGTTTTTCCATGAGGTTGCCGCTCATTGATGGGCATGGCAATTTTGGCTCGCTCGACGCTGGTCCGGCCGCCATGCGTTACACCGAATCTCGGTTGGCTCCTGCGGCATTAACCATGGTTAATGAATCTGATGAAAATACCGTCGACTTTGGCTCAAACTATGACGGACAATTGATGGAGCCCCAAGTACTTCCAGCAGCCTTTCCAAATTTGTTAGTCAACGGAGCCACGGGAATTGCCGTGGGTATGGCGACCAATATGGCCCCACACAATCTTGGTGAAGTAATTGCCGCTACAAAACATTTGATCGAAAACCCAAATGCCACCTTGAAATCCTTGATGAAATTTATCCCCGCCCCCGATTTTCCAACTGGCGGAGAAATCGTCGCGATGGATGGCATTCGAGAAGCATATGAAAATGGCCGAGGAGCTTTTAAAGTTCGTGCCACCGCCACCATTGAGAAGGTGACTTCCCGAAAAATGGGAATTGTCATCACCGAACTTCCCTTTAACATAGGTCCGGAGAAGGTTGTCGAGAAAATCGCCGACTTGGTGAAAAGTAAGAAGATTCAAGGCATCTCTGACATCGTGGATCTTTCCGATGGTCAACAGGGAACCAAAGTGGTTGTAGAAATCAAAAATGGCTTTGAAGCTCAAGATGTTCTAGAAAAACTTTACAAACTCACCCCGATGGAAGATGCCTTTTCTATCAACGCAGTTGCACTGGTCAACGGTCGGCCACAAACATTAGGACTGCGTGACCTCCTTCAAGTCTTTATCGATCACCGAATCAATGTGGTCCGCCGCCGGTCGCAATATCGCAAAGATAAGGCTGAGGTTCGCCTGAACTTAGTCGATGGCCTTTTGAAAGCAATCATCGACATCGACAAAGTTATAAAGATAATTCGTGGAAGCGATGATGTTGCGCAAGCGAAAGCGGCGCTGATCAAAGGGTTTAAATTGACCGACGAGCAAACCGTTTACATTTTGGATATGCCGTTGCGGCGTCTGACGAAAATGTCGCGAATTGAATTGGAAACCGAGCAATCTGAGCTATCCACAACAATTGCCGGACTGAAGAAATTGTTAGGAAGCGAAGCGGCGATTCGCAAACAAGTTTCAGATGAGCTCACCGTGATTTCTAAAAACTTCGCCACGCCACGGCGTTCCCGACTTGAAGGCGTCCCCTTTAAATCGGCAAAAGAGGCAGTACCTCAGAAAGACACCCTCTTCTAGGCAGGGTTAGGCGTCAATCCGATCTCGATCGATTTCGGCGTTGGAGATAAATTCTTTTCGAGGCGCTACATCGTTGCCCATCAAAAGTTCAAAGATTGCTTCGGCTTGGGCGGCATCATTCATAGTGACTCGTCGAAGGGTGCGATGGTTGGGATCCATCGTTGTTTCCCTAAGTTGATCGGCATCCATTTCGCCTAAGCCCTTGTACCGTTGAACTGGCTCTTTCCATCGCTTGCCTGCTTTAGTCAGATCTGCCAATACTTTTCGCATCTCGTCATCGGAATAGGTGTAATGAATTTCGCCACGCTTTCCGCCGACCACATCGATTCGATGTAGCGGTGGAATGGCGGCAAAGACTCGTCCAGCTTCGATAAGTGGTCGCATGTATCGATAGAGCAAGGTGAGCAATAAGCAACGAATATGTGCGCCATCGACATCGGCATCGGACATCAAAATTACCCGACCATATCGAGCATCATCCAAGGTGAAAGATCGTCCCGAGCCGGCGCCAATTACTTGAATAATGGAAGCGCACTCATTGTTCTCGAGCATCTGTGACAGCGAAGCCTTTTGAACATTGAGAATCTTTCCTCGAATAGGCAAGATCGCCTGATACTCAGAATTTCGAGCCGCCTTAGTAGTTCCCAGCGCTGAATCACCCTCGACGATAAAGAGTTCGGTACGACCAGTGTCATCTGAACGACAATCGGACAATTTCGTAGGCAGAGATGAACTCTCTAGAGCATTCTTACGCCGCTGCAAATCTTTGTGAGCCCGGGCCGAAATTCTAGTTCGCGAAGCTGCGGCAATCTTTTCCATAATCAACTTGCCTGTAGCTTTTTCGATTCGCTTGCTAGATGAGAAGAATGCCTTCATCTCATCGGCAACAACTGCTGCAACAATTTTGTTGGCAGCTGCCGTTCCCAAAACTTCTTTTGTCTGACCTTCAAATTGTGGCTCCGACATTCGGACCGTGACAACAGCGGTCATTCCTTCTTGAACATCGTCCTTAATTACATCAGCTTCATTATTTTTCAAAACTTTATTGGCACGCATGGCATCATTGATTGCTTTTGTGATGGCCCGTTCGAAGCCTTGGATATGGGTTCCACCTTTTGGGGTGGAGATAATGTTGACGAAAGAACTAACGGTGGTGTCGTAACCCATTCCCCACTGCATCGCAATATCTACTTGCATTTCGCGATCCACATCGGTGGGCATCATGTGCCCTTTTTCATCTAGGACAGGGACCGTCTCGGTGTAATTGCCGGAGCCATGGATGCGGACAACTTCGCCAATTGCTTCATCGGGTCGAAGATAGGAACAGAATTCGGAGATCCCTCCTTTGTGAAGAAAGGTCTCTGAAGTTTTTTTAGCGGTTCGATTGTCATTGACAACTAAGGTCAACCCCGGGACCAAATAAGAGGTCTGTCTGGCTCGAGCGTAAATATCCTCAATTGCCAGTTCGGCTTCTTTAAGGAAAATCTGACGGTCGAACCACCATTTGATTCGAGTGCCCGTGATCTTGGCCGGGACTTTTCCGATAATTCGAAGGCCAGAGCTCTCTTTGAAATTGGCTTTCGGTCCTTCGCCATCAAAGATTCCGGCATTACCGCGCTGAAAGGACATCCAATAAATCTTGCCGTTGCGATCTACTTCCGCATCCAAGCGGGAGGCCAGAGCATTGACAACGGAGGCACCAACACCGTGAAGTCCACCTGAGGCTGCATAAGAGCCGCCTCCGAATTTTCCACCTGCATGAAGTTTGGTCAGAACTACCTCGACACCCGTCAGTCCAGTTTTTGGCTCTTTGTCGACTGGGATGCCTCGGCCATCATCTTTTACTTCAACTGATCCATCTGATTCCAGACTTATATCAATTTTTTTACAATGTCCGGCCAGGGCTTCGTCGACGGCATTGTCAATAATCTCCCAGAGGCAGTGCATGAGCCCACGGGAATCTGTTGTCCCGATATACATTCCTGGTCGTTTTCGAACGGCATCTAGACCTTCCAGAACCGCTAGATCCTTGGCGGTGTAGTCATTCTCGATTGTCGAAGATTTATCTTTAGTAGCCACGATGCGAAAGATTATCTTTCTTCCACCAGAGATGATGGGATACGCGCCCAACTTTGGTGTGAATTAGTCGGGAATCTGCTCCAAATAGTGGGATAAATCTCTTTTTATCCCACGTTTTGCCCATAAATGCAGTACGTTATTTCTGCGGGAATAAAGAAATGGCAATCGCGGTTGTCGCCATTAGCATTAAACTAAGAAGTACCAAGCACTAGAAAGTGAGACCTAATGACTGAGCAGTTGATTCTCGAGCCAACGCCGTTGAATGCCGTCGATCGCTGTGATCGTTGTGGTGCTCAGGCATATGTTCGGGCAACTTTGCTCAATGGTGGCGAACTCCTTTTCTGTGGCCACCATGCCAAGGAGTACGCCGAAGGCTTAAAGCCCGTAGTCAAAGCTATCCAGGATGAAACTAGCAAATTAACTGCCGTCGCTTCAGACGCTCGCTAGCCCCGTTTATTCTCATTCCTACTCACTAGTTATTTACTAGTTAGCACTTCTTCGAATTATTATTCACTAACTTCTGGCTGATATGCCGGCGCCTGAAAACCTGCTGCCCTATGGGCGCCATCACAGAATGGCTTTGTCTGCGAGTGCCCACAGCGGCATAGTGAAAAGTCCGTTCGAGTTTCCAGCACCGTTCCATTCTCGTCAACGAAGTCGACCATACCGGTAACGCGAATAGAACCATTTGCCTTAACTCGTAAGGTAATTTTTTCGCTCATTCTTAATCCAAATAATCGCGGAGAACTTGGGATCTGGATGGGTGGCGCAATTTCGACATTGTCTTGGATTCGATTTGGCGAATTCGCTCTCGGGTAACGCCATAAACCTTTCCAATTTCATCCAGGGTTTTTGGCTGGCCATCGGTTAGTCCAAAACGCATAGCAACGACGCCAGCTTCGCGTTCCGAGAGGGTATCTAGTACTGAATGCAGTTGTTCTTGCAGGAGGGTAAAGGAGACCGCATCGGCAGGAACAATGGCTTCAGAATCTTCGATCAAATCACCGAATTCGGAATCGCCTTCTTCGCCCAGAGGCGTGTGTAACGAAATTGGCTCACGGCCATACTTTTGGACTTCGACAACTTTTTCTGGAGTCATGTCTAGTTCTTTTGCTAATTCTTCAGGCGTAGGTTCGCGTCCTAAATCTTGAAGCATCTGGCGCTGTACTCGAGCCAACTTATTAATAACTTCCACCATGTGAACCGGAATACGAATGGTGCGGGCTTGGTCAGCCATGGCGCGAGTGATTGCTTGTCGGATCCACCATGTGGCATAGGTGGAAAACTTGTAGCCCTTGGTATAGTCGAATTTTTCAACGGCGCGGATTAATCCAAGGTTTCCTTCTTGGATAAGATCCAAAAAGAGCATTCCTCTTCCGGTGTAACGCTTTGCTAGCGATACCACCAAACGTAAGTTCGCTTCGAGCAAATGGTTCTTTGCTCGTCGACCATCTAGAACAAGTTGCTCCATTTCGCGGCGCAACTTCTTATCCATCTTCTTATCCTTTGCCAATTTTTCTTCAGCAAAGAGACCCGCTTCTACACGTAATGAAAGATTAACTTCCATCTCGGCGTTCAAAAGTGGTACTCGACCAATTAGCTTTAAATAATCTTTGACCGGGTCGGCAGTAGCTCCTGCGGTGAGAACTGTTTGAGGCGGAGCGTCATCTTCTTCGGAATCTTTAATGGTGAAGGCGTTCTCTTCATTTTGAGATTCTTCGGCGACGTTGACTACGCGGATTTCACTTGCAGCATCATCTGCGACAGTTTCAGTGGCCTCTTCTTTAATATCTTCAACCAGAGAATCTAAATCTTCAAGATCAATTTCTTCTAGTTCAACTTCTTCACCATCGATTTTCTCAACGACGCTGGCGCCAGCCTTTGATGCTTTCTTCCCTGGCTCTGTCGCAATCTCTGCTATTTCAACTGATAATTCAACTTTTTCTGGATGCAACAAGGCTTCTTCGGCGGCCTTCTTCGCTGCTAATTCTGCTTTTGAAGGAAATAATTTTCGTCCAGCGATTTTCTTCTCTTCTTTAATTCGAGCCGCTTCTAATTCTGCTTGCTTGCGCGCTTCTAATTCTGCGTTCGTTGGGAAGAGTCGTGGACCAGGAGCCTTCTTAACAGTGGCTTTTTTCGCTGGTTTTACGGGAGTTTTCTTCGCTGCAACTTTCTTTGCAGGTTTTGTGGCTGCACTCTTTACTGCCGGCTTAGCAACTACTTTCTTCACAGCCGCTTTCTTAGGCGCAGCTTTTGCCGTGACTGTAGAACTCTTGTTAGCTTTCGTTCCGTTTTTGAGCGCACCAATTCCAGCCACAGATCATCCTTTTGTTTGTCTGGTTTTACTTCGAACCAGGGAAACTTGCTTAGCCATATTATAAATTGTCCACAGGCACTTATGCACATCCACGGGCTATTTTGGGAGGGGTTTTCCCTAAAAAAAGTTAAAAATCAGGCTTCGAGCCCGATGGCGATGGCCGCTTTGATGATTTCCCCCACGGATTCGACCTCAATGAGAAAGCCATCGTGGCCAAACGGGGAAGAAATTCGCTCGATTGGGCGAGCGGTTGGGGTCAATTCCACAATTTCTTCTTGAAGTCTGGGTGGGAAGAGGCGATCGGTGTCGACAGAGACCACGACAACCGGGATTTTCACGGTGGCTAGGGCAGCGGCGACGCCGCCTCGTCCTTGACCAACATCATGGGAATTCATCGCTTCGGTGAGGGCAATATAGGTATTGGCGTCGAAGCGTTTGGAGAGTTTTTGCGCCTGGTGGTCTAAATACGACTCCACCGCGTATCTGCCGGTCTCATCTCCCTGTAATTCTCGGCCGAAGCGAACATCCATCTCAGTTTCCGTCCGATAAGTCAGGTGGGCGATTCGTCGGGCAATTCCCATTCCTTCAATCGGGCCGTGCTCAGAATCGTAATAGTCTCCCCCGTGAAAGTTAGGGTCGGCTTTGATTGCGCGAATTTGAATCGAGGCAGCGCCAATTTGATCGCCGGTTGCCACTGCCGAGGAGCCGATCGTGCAAATTGCTCTTACTCGATCTGGATATTGAATCGCCCACTCCAAGGAACGCATTCCGCCCAGCGATGGACCGACCGCCAGAATGTAATGTGAAATGCCCAATCGGTTAGTAAGTTCTAATTCGGCTTGAACCATGTCGCGAATCGTTACCGTAGGAAAGCGAGATCCCCAGCGTTTTCCATCTGGGGCAAGTGAAGCTGGTCCAGTGCTTCCCTGGCAGCCACCAATCACATTGGGGCAAATAATGAAATATTTATCAGTATCCAGTGGCAATCCAGGGCCGACCATAGATGGCCACCAACCGGGAACATCCGACCAACCGGTAAGTGCATGATTGACCAAAATTGCATTTGTGCCCGCTTCGTTGCGAACACCCCAGGTTTGGTAGGCAATCACGGTATCTGAAAGAACTTCACCGGACTCTAGTTCCAGATCTCCGATGGGCAGAAAAACCCGCTCACCGGGGTCATAGTTTTCCAACCATGCCCCGGTGACCAGATATTCAAAACCGCGTTCCATGTCACAAGTCTTTCACAAAAAATAATGACCGACTCTTCGCAGACCCGTTACACACCTGCTATTGCTGGGAGGCAGCAAAGCCGGCAGCTATATCAGCTTTGATGTCCTCAATATTCTCCAAGCCCACGGATAACCGGATCAAACCCGGGGTTACGCCAGCAGTCAATTGTTCTTCCGGGGACAATTGCGAGTGCGTGGTGGACGCTGGATGAATGACCAACGAGCGAACGTCGCCGATATTGGCCACATGAGAGTGCAACACCAGCGCCTCTACAAATTTCTTACCCGCCTCGATGCCGCCCTTAATCTCAAAGGAGAGAACCGATCCACTGCCTTTCGGCGCGTATTTAGAAGCCAACGCATTCCAAGGTGAGGATGCCAGCGATGCATAATTAACGGTTTCAACATCTGGGGCGGCTTCCAACCAGGTTGCCAACTTCTGGGCATTTTCTACATGTCGCTCAATTCGAAGCGACAATGTTTCTAGCCCTTGCGCCAACAACCAGGCATTAAAAGGGCTAACGGCAGCACCAGTATCTCGAAGCAAGGTGAGTCGAATCTTGAAAATGTAGGAAAGGTTGGCGCCAAAAGCGCTGCCCACCCCAAGAGCTTGCGCATAAACCAAGCCGTGATAGCTAGGGTCTGGTTCATTAAAATTCTTAAACTTCTCTGGTTGCAGGGCATAATCAAATTTTCCAGAATCAACAATCGCTCCGACTATCGCGGTCCCATGACCGGACAAGAATTTCGTGGCGGAGTGAATCACGACGTCTGCACCGTGTTCAATTGGTCGAATCAGAAATGGTGTCGCAACGGTGTTATCAACAATCAATGGCACGCCATGCTTGTGCGCGATGTCGGCAACAGTTTCGATATCCAGAATTGCATTTTTAGGGTTTGCAATTGTTTCACCAAAAAAAGCTTTGGTATTGGGTTGAACGGCAGCTTCCCATGATTGTGGATCATCTGGATCTTCAACAAAGCTGACGGTGATTCCAAATTTAGGCAACGTGTAATGGAACAAGTTGTAAGTACCACCATAAAGATTTGGCGAAGAGACAATGTGATCGCCCGCTTCGGCAACATTCAAAATGGCATAGGTAGTCGCTGCTGAACCGGATGAAACAAGAAGCGCGGCGACGCCACCTTCTAGCGATGCAATTCGTTGTTCGACCGCATCTTGGGTTGGATTCATGATGCGGGTATAGATGTTGCCCAGTTCGGCCAATCCGAAGAGATCGGATGCATGTTGCGTGTCTCGAAATGTGTATGCAGTCGTCTGATATATCGGCAAGGCGCGAGCCCCAGTGGTTGGGTCTGGAACTTGGCCGGCATGAATTTGGCGAGTTTCAAATGAAGCATTTGCTAACGAAAAAGTGGACACAAAAATACCCCCATCAAAATAAAGGGTGCACCAAATAAGGCACGACCCGCGCTTGTCTGCCACTCATGTGGCGGACCTGGTCTTCACCCGGAGCACCCCACCGCGGTGGAGGGTTGCCGTCCAGTAAGCCGGGGCTAAAACCTGGAACTCGTGACCTACCGAAATAATAGAAGCACCTACCCACTAATGTCTAAACGCGAATTACTTGCAGTTTTAACTGCCTTTAGAGATTGGGCGCGAGAGGAGCCTGGCTACTCTTTCCAACCAGAGGTAATTGGCAATCGTCGATCCTTACCAAAAGCTCGACGAGATATTTTGGTTCCTGGCGGATATTGGCGGCGCTTGTATTCAGCGCGATCAACAAGGCCAATCACCCGACGTGCTAATTGTGGATCGAAACCAGCGGCCACGATTCCTGCGAAACCGCCATCGTTGTCGATGTAAATGTTTAATATCTGATCCAAAATTTCATACTCTGGCAAGGAATCCGAATCTTTCTGTCCAGGTCGCAATTCTGCACTGGGTTCTTTACTAATGGAATTCTCTGGGATTGGCGGAATCTGTCCGGCCGCAATCGCGGCAGCATTGCGCCATTTAGCTAACGCCCAAACGTCGACTTTAAATAAATCTTTTATCGGCGCATATCCACCCACAGCATCGCCATACAGCGTTGAATAGCCAACCGCTAGCTCTGATTTATTGCCGTTGGCTAAAACCAAGTGACCTTCTTGATTGGAAAGCCCCATCAGGATAGTTCCGCGAATACGAGCCTGAATATTTTCTTCAGCTAAACCAGTCAGGCTCAGCGACTGCAAGAATGTTGTCACCATTGGTTCAATCGGGATGACTCGATAATTTAATCCAATTGCCTTTGCGCATTCCGCAGCGTCGGATAGTGAATGTTCGGATGAATATCGACTTGGTAAAGCGACCCCGAAAACTCGGTCAGCACCGATGGCATCTGCGGCAATTGCCATCACTAAAGACGAATCAATTCCACCAGACATTCCCGTGATGACACTAGGAAATTTATTTTTTTCAACATAGTCACGCAATCCAACGACTAAGGCCCGCCAAATTTGTTCGGCTTCGCTGGCTCTTTTGGAGATTCCTACGGCCAGAGGTGCATATTGTTGAATCGGATTTTCCGAAATCACCAGATCTGGAACTCCAGTTGCGATCTGTGAGCCAATATCTACCACCATCAGACCTTCGATAAATTGGGGTGCGCGCGCAATAAGTTCACCTAGGTGATTGACCACAACGCTATCTCCATCAAAAACCAAATCGTCTTGTCCGCCAATCATGTTTACATAAACAAGGGGGGCGCCAATTTCGCGAGCCCTGCGCTTCACTAGTGCCAAGCGAAGATCGTCTTTATTTCGTTCAAAGGGACTGCCATTGGGAACGAGCACTAGACCTGGCTTGCGTTGGGCAAGTTCAGAGACTGGACCGGAAGATCGCCAGATATCTTCACAAATGGCGATTCCGATATCAATGCCATGTAGCCGAAATATCAGCGATCGGTCACCCGGAACGAAATTTCGATATTCATCGAAAACCCCATAGTTGGGTAGATGATGCTTGATATAGGTGGCCAGAATTGTTCCGCGATGAATCAGCGCTACAGCATTCTGCGGTTTTGCAGAGGCGCTCTCCTCTAGATAACCCACGAGCGCAACAATCTCCCCCAAACCTTCAACCAACATCCGTTCGGCGAGGGCATTGACCATTCGCTTGCTGGCAGCTCGGAAGGAAGCACGCATGGCTAAATCTTCGACCGGATATCCAGTCAAAATCATTTCGGGGAAAAGAACTAAGTGAGCTCCGGCAGCTTGTGCGTGATGGGCGTAGGTAAGGATTAAATCCGCATTCGCTTCCAACGCGCCAACGGTGGGATTTATTTGTGCCAAGGCAATTCGAACCTGCCCCATAACCTCTGCTTCCATACTCAGAGCGTACCAAGATAGACTTTTCACAACGATACGACAGGGACCAACTTTTGTAGGCCTTGATCGAAAAGGAGCGCTCTATGTCTAATGCAACAACCTCTCGAACCTCAATAGCCCACTTGGCAGCAAAAAAACGCGCTGGTGAAAAGTGGCCAATGCTGACTTGTTATGAACAAATCACCGCTGGAATTTTCGATGAAGCCGGAATTCCAGTTCTCCTGGTCGGGGACAGCGCGGGAAATAATTTCCTGGGCGAAGAGAACACGATTCCAGTCACCGTCGATGAAATGATTCCGCTGGCTCGAGCCGTGGTTCGAGGTTCCTCGAAAGCCTTGGTTGTAGCCGATTTTCCATTTGGCTCCTACGAATCTGGACCAGAGATAGCTTTGCAAACCGGAATTCGCTTTTTTAAAGAGTCAAAAGTACAGGCGGTAAAACTAGAGGGTGGAAAGAAGGTTGTTCCCCAAATTCTGGCGTTAATTGCCGCCGGGATTCCAGTTATGGGTCATCTGGGATTAACTCCGCAATCAGTACACGCCTTGGGCGGATTTAAAGTTCAAGGTCGTGGTGACGATGCCGAACGAATTAAGGCCGATGCCCGCTCGCTTCAAGAAGCGGGGTGTTTCGCCCTTGTCTTGGAATTGGTCCCCGAAGAATTGGCCACTGCCATTTCGCAAGAGTTAACGATCCCCGTGATTGGCATCGGCGCTGGCGCTGGGTGTGATGCACAGGTTTTAGTGTGGACCGATTTAATGGGCATGACATCAGAACGACCGCGCTTGGCAAAGGCTTATAGAGATATCCGAAGTCAGATGATTGATGCCACCAGAGAATGGGCTAGCGATGTTGTTACTGGCCAGTTTCCTTCCGAGGAGCAAACCTTCCACTAGATTTTCTCCCCTTATGAAGAAATTAACGATCGATATTTCCCCGTTGCGAAAGTACCGAGACTTT
Source organism: uncultured Actinomycetes bacterium (assembly GCA_903850565.1). Lineage (GTDB taxonomy): Bacteria > Actinomycetota > Actinomycetes > Nanopelagicales > Nanopelagicaceae > CAIMZW01. Next base: position 1,475 of record CAINLV010000023.1, on the reverse strand, counting down.
CGCCTGATCTGGTCTGCGGGTTTCGTTTCATATTTTGGTTCGATGATTACTTATGTTGCCTTGCCTTTCCAAATCAAGGAACTAACAAACTCGTATATTGCGGTAGGGCTAATGGGAGCTGTCGAACTAATCCCGCTCATTGTATTTAGCCTCTACGGTGGCGTACTGGCCGATTCAGTTGACCGAAAACGAATGGTGATTCTGGCCGAATTTCTAGCACTGCTTATCTCAATAATGTTGCTCATCAATTCACTTTTGCCACATCCAAAACTTCTCTTTATCTACATAGCGGCTGGATGTTTCTCTTCCTTGGATGGTATTCAGCGGCCAAGTTTGGACTCATTACTTCCTCGAATCGTCGGTCACGAAGATTTGCCCAATGCCAGTGCTTTGATGAGTTTACGCAGTCAGTTTGGTTCCATAACCGGACCTTCCGTTGCTGGAGTCTTAGTTTCAGTATTTAGTGTCAGCGCTGGGTTTTCGGTGGATGTAATTTCATATGTAATTTCACTATTTCTGCTGATAAAAATTGCCAAATATCCGCCGCTGAGCAAATCAACTGCCCCTAAATTCCAAAGTCTGATCGAAGGAATTAAGTACGCGGGATCACGGAAAGACTTACTGGGTACCTATCTAGTGGATATGGCCGCGATGTTCTTTGCAATGCCCACAGCGCTCTTTCCGTTTTGGGCTGATTCACTCCATGCGCGATGGGCTTTGGGTTTCTTCTATGCTGCCGGAACCGTTGGCGCTTTAGTAATTACGTTATTTAGCCGATGGATAAATCACTACCCAAAGCATGGAAGAGCTATCACTTTGGCAGCTATCGCGTGGGGAGTTTCCATTTCACTTGCAGGCGCAACTTCCTCACTCTGGTTGATCATCTTTTTCTTGGCCCTTGCTGGTGCAGCAGACATGGTGAGCGCTCTATTTCGAAGTGCGATGTGGAATCAATCAATTCCAGATGAATTTAGAGGCCGACTTGCCGGAATTGAACTCCTTTCTTACGCCACTGGACCATTAGGTGGACAAATGAGAGCTGGATCGATGGCCGCATGGACCTCACTTCGTACTTCAATCATTGGTGGTGGCATTTTGTGTGTCGGATTTGTTTCCCTTGCAGCCACTGCATTACCAAAATTCCGACATTACGACGTTCGAACTAATGAATTTGCCCTCAGACAACGAGAAATTCGTTTGAATAATTCCGAAGAAGAATAGTAATTTTGAATTTAAATTCTTGATCCTCTGAATATGTGGATGCACAACTGCTAATTTTTTTCTCAAATACATAAATGTGGAAAAAATCGGCGGCGCGACACGCGGGTCATTTTTCACTTCAAATAGTGGAAAGTTTGCACAAATGATGTCACGCTTCTCCTTGAACAGGTTCGGTGACGGATCGAACCATTCTGATAGGAGATCTACGTGGCTGCAGCTAAGAAATCTGCTCCAAAGCGTAAGAAGGCAGTTGC
>CAINLV010000022.1 GCA_903850565.1 uncultured Actinomycetes bacterium | reverse complement strand
GAAGAAAAGACGGGCCCGTGCCGTGCAGCGCAACCGGAAAGAATTTTTTAGCGGAATGATGGATTCGAAGGCAAGGCGGGCCGCCTTTTTTTTGTTATTGGCCATTAGTTGATACTGAAAGCTTACGCTAGAGGAATGTATCCGGTAACCTACAAGCTTGGCATCGATTTTTAAAATCTGTTTTTGCGCCGCAATCATCCACCACATGAGCATATCTTCACTGGAGCGGAGCTGGGTGGAGAATCCACCAAGGCTTTCAGCTAAAGTTTTTTTAAAAATAACGGTATTTGCACCAAAACGCGATTGTTCGATCAACTGTAACAGCTTTATCGTCTCTAGACCGAAAGAAATAACCCTAGCAGGAGGCGGTTCCGACAAAGGAACCCCATCCATATCCATTGTGTACAGTTCTGTTGCGAGTAATCCTATAGTTGGGTGAGACTCAAGTATAGCACTTTGAATTTCGAGCTTCTGGCGATGCCAGACATCATCAGCATCCAACAGCGCAATCCACTCCCCGCAAGCAAGGCGGATGCCGGTATTGCGCGCTCCACTAATGCCTTGATTCTCCTGGAAGACATACTTAACCAACCCCCCAAAAATATTAATCATTTCGCATGTATTGTCAGTCGAACCATCATCAACGATGATAACTTCCAACGGCAGTAGCGTCTGGCTGAGGACACTGTAAATGGCGTTTTTGATAAAAGGTCTGCAATTATACGTTGGGATAACAACGCTAATGGTTGGTTTAGATGAATCTTTTCGAAGCGAATTCATGGAATAACCAATGTTGAATCCCGGCGGAGATAGGCCCGTGTCCGTTGCAGGATTCCTGGCGAAACTAGTAGTACCACCCCAATATACGAAATGCCACCGGTCAGCATAATGAGGCTCACTCGGAAGAGTGGCTTCGGTGGTAATAAATTTATAATTAATGATTTTGCTAGCAGCACCATGGCTAGCATCATCGCGCTCCCTGCTAATGACGGATATAGCGCCCGACCCAGTTCCTGCCATTCATACCCAATCATCTTCCGGCTGCTTGATATCCAATACAGAACCAAAAGTGGGTAAATTGTGACCAACACAAAACAAACCCCCGGCAGTCCAAAGTAGGTTCCTGCGAAATAACTAACCGACAAAATAATCAGCGAAATCACATGGTAACGAAAGGTCAAGGCAGCCCCGCCTTTGGCCAGGACCGGTGGTCCGGTCAGGGAATGAATCGTCTTCGGAATCACGGCCCAGCACAGAATCTTCAACGGTAAAATCATCGGCACCCACTTCTCCGTCAGGAGCCAGGGAATGGCGTCATCCGCCACAAGAAATAACCCAATTGCCAATGGGAACAGAAGTGTGCAAACCAACTCGGTGGACATTAAGAAAAGTTTCTTGAAGCGTTCGGTTTCATCTTGGATCCGGGAATAGACCGGGAAAGCGACTTGAACCAAGATACTTAGAATTCGACCAGTCATTTCAGTGCCAAACCGCTGGGCAAAGCCGTAGAACCCCAGCGCTTGACTGCCGAGAAACCTACCAACTATGAACTGGTCGGCATTGTCTTCCAAATACCACGCCATGCGAGCCCCGGCAACGTTCGCACTGAATCCCAAACAGCGCCGCAAACTTTTCCGGCAAAAGCGTAAGCGCGGTCGCCACGAACTTTGGAGATAGACTTGAACAGTCATGACAACATTTGGCACCAGAAATCCTAGTGCCAAGGCCCAGACTCCCCAACCGCGATAAGCCAACAGAAGTGTTACACCGGCACCGGCTAGCCGGCCGAATGATTCGGCAATCGAGCGCCGCT
>CAINLV010000021.1 GCA_903850565.1 uncultured Actinomycetes bacterium | reverse complement strand
CCACCGAGTTCGTCGGAGAGCTTTGCGCAACGTTCGAGCAACCGTGAGTGTAAATAGAAAACATCGCCTGGATAGGCTTCGCGACCTGGAGGTCGACGAAGAAGCAGAGAGACTGAACGATAAGCCTCGGCTTGCTTGGAAAGATCATCAAAAACAATGAGGACATGCTCACCTTTGTACATCCAGTGCTGGCCAATGGCAGAACCGGTGTAAGGAGCTAAGTACTTGAAGCCAGCTGGGTCAGAAGCAGGAGAAGCAACAATGGTGGTGTACTCCATGGCACCGGCTTCTTCCAAAGCGCCCTTTACAGATGCAATGGTGGAACCCTTCTGGCCGATAGCAACATAAATACATTTAACTTGCTTCTTTGGATCTCCGGACTTCCAGTTTTCCTTCTGGTTAATAATGGTGTCAATCGCGATTGCAGTCTTGCCGGTCTGACGGTCACCGATGATCAACTGACGTTGGCCACGGCCGATAGCGGTCATTGCATCGATTGCTTTGATTCCGGTTGCAAGTGGTTCCTTAACTGGCTGGCGCTCTACAACAGAAGGAGCCTGAAGTTCCAAAGCACGCTGTGCTTCGGCAACAATCTCACCCTTGCCATCGATTGGTCGACCCAATGGATCTACAACGCGACCCAGGAAGCCATCGCCGACCGGTACGGAGAGAATCTCACCCGTTCGGCTAACTGATGTTCCTTCTTCAATTCCAGTGAATTCACCCAGGATAACAACGCCGATTTCACGAACATCGAGGTTCAACGCAAGACCTAAAGTTCCGTTTTCGAACTTAAGAAGTTCGTTGGTCATTGTCGAAGGCAAGCCTTCAATTCGAGCAATGCCATCGCCAGCTTCGGTCACTGTGCCGATCTCATCTCGAGCCGCAGCACCCGGATTATAGGAAGCAACATGCTTTGCAAGCGCGTCGCGAATATCCTCGGGTCGGATCGTGAGTTCCGCCATCTTCATCTCCCTTGTTAATTCCTGGCTTTCGCCAGATTGCCGTAAAAAATTAACCTACGAGCGCTCTGCTCGCTTCTGCCAAACGATTTACGATAGTTCCGTCAATTACTTCATCAGCAAACCGAATGGCGACGCCACCAATTACGCTGGGATCAATTTCAACATTTATGTGGACCGGTTGACCGATCTGCTTGGTAAGTGCATCTACTAACTTGGTTCGCTGTCCATCAGAAAGCGCGATGGCGGTGCGAACATGAGCGGTGACGCGATCTCTGCGAGCGGCAACACCATGGGCATATGCGCTTAGCGCCTGTTCAATGCTTCGGCCACTTAAACCCGCCACAAGCGAATTAAGCAGTCGGACTGAGAACGGGGAAAATTTCGAGGTAAAAATACTGGTGATCAGAGCTTGCTTTGCCGGGCCATCAGTTTCACGCGAATTCAACGCTTGGCGAAGATCGTTATTAGCGACCAGAGTTCTGCCAAATTCGAAAATTTCATCCTGAACCAAATCCAACTTACCTTCGTGATTGGCAGCAGAACTTTCAGATTCAATTGCAATCTGCTCAATCGCTCCAGCCAACTGGGAAGGGCTAGACCAACGAAGTGCAATGGCGGCATCAACAACAGCCAGCGCAGTAGCTCCTATTACTTTCCCAAAGATATCTGACACCAGAACTGACTTGGACTCTACATCGCGGGAAGGGTCGGTCAACGCTCGACGCAATCCGATAGAAGAGTTCAAGGTGGTCAGAACGGCAAAGAGATCTGAAGAGACGGTGACGCAATCGGCAGATGAGAGAGAAGAAATCTTCCCATCCAGGGTAACCCGAAGGCTCGCCAAAGACTGACGACTGCTGCCACCGAAAGTAATCATTACTTGCTCTTCTCCAAATCTTCCAAGAAGCGATCGACAATTCGAGATTGTCTGACCTGGTCATCTAAAGCTTCTCCGACAATTTTGGAGGCTAGCTCAGTTGCGAGGGTGCCAACTTCATTGCGAAGCGAAGTGATCGCCTGCTGACGCTCGGCTTCAATCGAAGCATGAGCAGCTGCAGTAATACGACCAGCCTCTTCCTGTGCCTTGGCACGAAGGTCTTCGATGATGGCTGCACCTTGAGTGCGCGCCTCTTCACAAATCTTTTGTGCTTCACCACGGGCTTCGGTGAGCTGAGAGGTGTATTGAGAGAGCGCCTCTGCGGCCTCACGTTGAGCCCGCTCAGCCTTTTCAATACCACCTTGGATGGCTTCGGTTCTGGCCGTAAATGCTTTTTCAAACATTGGAACGACTTTGCTTCGAAGCACCATGAAGAGAAGTCCGAAGGCGATAGCACCAACGACCAACTCAGCGGTATGAGGAATTAGCGGATTGGCTGCTGCCTCTGCCGCTGCGATTCTCAAACTCATCTTTTAACTACCTTTTACTCTAGATACTCGGGATTACAGAACGAAAGCGAGTACGAGACCGAATAGTGCAAGTGCTTCTGCCAAGGCGAAGCCAAGGAATGCGATTGGCTGCAAAACGCTACGTGCTTCTGGTTGACGAGCAACGCCGCTGATATAAGCAGCAAAGATCATTCCGGTTGCAATTGCAGGTCCGATTGCAGATAGGCCATAACCGACCAGGTTGAGTGTGCCTTTCATCTTTTGTACCTTTCCCTCTTAGTGATGTTCTCAGTTGGCGAGAGCCAACTGACTTTGGTAAAACTTATTTCGTGATGTTAAACCTAGTGCTCATCCGCCAACGCTCCAGCAATATAGAGCGCAGTTAGAAGTGTAAAAATGTAAGCCTGTAGGCATTGGACCATGAATTCGAAGAAGGTCAGGCCAATTCCGAAAGCGAATGCGAAAGGTGAGATTAGTTTTAATCCAATCACACCTTTAAGAAGATGATCCCCGCCCAAGATGAAGACCAACAAGAGCAAGTGGCCAGCGAACATATTTGCAAAAAGACGCAGTGACAAAGTCAGCGGACGAACCACGAAGAATGTTGCTAATTCAATTGGAGTTAAAAGAATATAAACCGGCTTTGGTACACCAGGCATAAACATGATCTCTTTGAGGTAAGGCATTAAACCTTTTTTGCGAATAGCGACTGCGTGGAAAATAACAAAAGTGAAAATTGCCAAAACATAAGGAAAGCTCACATGCGACATCGCTGGGAATTGAAGCAATGGAACAATTCCAAAAAGGTTGTTGGTCAAGATGAAAGTAAAGAGTGTAAAAAGGTAAGGAACAAAGCGCATGAATTCGTGACCGATTACATCGCGCGCTAAATCATTGCGGACGAAGGCATAAATGGATTCCCCAGCGAATTGCAATTTGTTTGGAACGATTGCTGCTTTACGAGAAGCTGCGATGAAGAAGACTGATACTAAAACGACCGAAAGGATTACCAGAAAGATTGGTTTGGTCGTATAAACGTTATGGCCGAAGATGGGCGGGAGATTGAAGTCGGCAGTGCTCGGTGGGACGAAGCCGCCACCAGTGCCGGTCATCTGTAACGAGCGCACACACACTCCTGGTCATAAAGATTAGAAATCAATCGGAGAACGGCGCAACCCTATTAGTTGTAGACAAAAATCAACAAATCAAAGCGCAGAACTTTGGTGTGAGATGAATTATGAGCTGCCGTTTCCTCGCGGCAGTCCGTTTCACTCCCTGCCGTTTCCTCGCGGCAGTCCGTTTCACTCCCTGCCGTTTCCTCGCGGCAGTCCGTTTCACTCCCTGCCGAAGCGCAGCCAAACCAGGTACATCGACGCCCCGCCACCCAGCAATAGCCCCACCAAGAGTAAAAAGTGGGTCCCTAACCAATGGTCCAACCCCCAGCCAATTCCGCCCCAAATCAGCAGGCCAGAGAGGAGATACCCCATGATCGACCACAAGGCACCTTCTTCGTTGCCTCGATGCTCAGGCTTATCGCTTTTTGCGTCCGCTGCCATGGCTAACTCCTTACCTGCTGGTTTAAACCGGTACTTACTTCACTGGCGGTAATGGTAACTGGAATTTCAGGCGCAAAAAGGCGCGGATTTCGCCAAATAACCAGACTGCAGTAATCGTCAGCGCGCTAATCCCAAAACTGGGGCGATCTATGGTGGCGGTGGAGGTGGTTTTGGTGACAATTAGTAAGAAAGCCCCCATCAAGATCACCTTGGCAAAGTAGGAAAACATAGCCAAGGCCATAGTGGCCATGGGATCTAACTCCTTGGTGACTTTGGAAACCAACAAATGGACCGAAAAGAAGAGGATGACGGTAAATCCGGCAAGGAGCGCACCCCAGAATCCAGCCTTACCACGGAAGAAGCTGGCGGCAACGACCGCAAGCAAGGCAACACTGGTCGCCGGGATTACGGCGCCGCGCCAGAGAGTTTGATCATTTGTGACCTCGCCCGAACCTGATTTTGCTTCTTCTGGACTCATTTGGAAACCTCGATCTCTGGAGCAGGTAAATCTAACTTCGGATGGCGTCTTCGCCAGGAACGACCCATGAGCAGGAGCGAGAGGGAGAGGAAGAAGAGCCCAACCACGCCCGAAACCCAGAGCGGCTCAAATGCGGCAACTACCGTCGGGACGGCAAACATCGCGGTCCAGGAATAGAGGATGACGGTGGTCTGCTTGTGGGTTGAACCCAAACTCAAAATTCGATGGTGCAGGTGTTCTTTATCCGCAGTAAATGGCGACTTACCCGCCTTGAGCCTTCGGATAATTGCCAGACCCAGATCTAAAAATGGAATTGCCAGGACCGCGAAGGGTAGGAGGAGCGGCAGAAGTGGCAGCGCTGAGGACCCGGTCCCTGCAGAGGTGATGGAGTTGGCATCTGTCTGACCCGTCAAAGTGATTGCGGCAGAGGAGAGAAGTAACCCCAATAACATCGCACCGGAATCACCCATAAAAATTTTCGCCTTATGAAAATTATGTGGCAAGAATCCAAGGCACATCCCAAAGACAACGGCGGTAACTAGAGAAGGGGCACCGGCACGATTAAATCCGTTGACGACGGCAAGAAGATAAGAGAATCCAAAAAAGGCGGAGGCACATATCGCGACAATTCCCGTCGCCAAACCATCTAGCCCATCCACGAAATTCACGGCATTAATCACGACCATGACGAAGAGAACGGTAAGTAGTTGTCCGATATTGGCCGGCAAGATGAGAATTCCGTTTATTGGCAACCATAAAATCTGAACCCCATGCAGTAACAAAATTCCAGCTGCTAAAGCTTGCCCAGCGAATTTAGTTAACGCATCTAAATCAAAGCGGTCATCCAGCAATCCCAACAGCATGATGAATGAACCAGCCAGAAATATTCCAGTTGCTTCCCTTCCAAATGCTTTACCAACCAACGGCAGATGGTTCACGGTCAGAAAGGTGATCGACATGGCAATCCACATCGACAGTCCGCCCCATCGCGGGGTGATCTCAGTATGAATATCGCGCAGACGGGGAACGACAAATGCCCCTGCTGCCATCGCAAGTTTTCCAACAAAGGGAGTGATCAGAAAACAGAGCGTCGCCGCTAAGGATGCCGCGAAAAGATACTCACGCATGTTGAGATTTTTCTTCTGTTTTAACGGGCGTAAACCGGAAACTGCGCCGTTAATTCGTGAACATCGGTTTGGATTTGTGCCGCTTTCGTTTCGTCGCCACCATCTTTGATAGCACGAGCGATAAGTGAAGCAATGGTAAGCATTTGTGGAACACCCATTCCCTGGGTTGTGGTTGCTGCAGTTCCGACTCGGATACCACTGGTTACCGCTGGTGATTCTGGATCATATGGAATGGAATTCTTATTCAAGGTAATCCCAGAATTTCCGCAGCGTTCATCGGCGATCTTGCCGTTAACTCCAGTACTTCTAATATCGATCAATGCCAAGTGAGTTTGCGTTCCACCAGAGACAGCACGCATGCCTTCTTCAACTAAGCCAGCGGCAAGCGCTTGGCAATTTTCAATGACATCGCGGGCATATTTTTGATAGCCGGGAGTTGCGCACTCTTTGAGAGCGATCGCTTTTCCAGCAACAGCGCTCATGATTGGGCCACCTTGCATACCTGGGAAAACTGCTTTGTCTATTGCAGCTGCATGCTCTGCCTTCGTCAAAATCATTCCACCGCGAGGCCCACGAAGAACTTTGTGAGTCGTGAAGGAAACGACATCAGCATATGGGACTGGGGATGGAATTGCTTTACCTGCAACCAAACCAATGAAGTGCGCTGCATCAACCCACATGATTGCGCCAACCTCGTCGCAAATGGCGCGAACTTTTTCGAAGTCGATCAAACTGGGATATGCGGTAGCACCAGTGCAAATCATTTTTGGCTTGTGCGCTAATGCCGAGTCTCGTAATTCGTCATAATCAATTAATTCATTATCTTGACGAACTCCATAAGAAACGATGTTGAACCATTTGCCAGAGAAATTAACTTTGGAACCATGCGTTAGATGGCCACCGTGAGGCAACGACATCGCAAGGACGGTGTCTCCTGGTTTTGTGAAGGCTTGATAGACCGCGACATTCGCGCTGGCGCCAGAATGTGGCTGCAGGTTTGCATGTTCGGCACCGAAGAGAGATTTTGCTCGCTCAATTCCAATCAGTTCGACCTTGTCGACTTCTTCGCAACCACCGTAATACCGTTTTCCAGGATAACCCTCGGCATATTTATTAGACAGGGTCGAACCCAAAGCAGCAAGCACTGCAGTGGAAGTGAAGTTCTCGCTGGCGATCAGCTGCAAATTCTTTCGTTGCCGATCTAATTCGCTAAGGAGAACCGCAGCAATGTCCGGGTCTTGAGATTGAAGAGCGTCGAAATCTGGTCCATAAAATTGTTCTGATGACATGGCGCAAGCCTATTCTGTGCTGGAGGTAATCGAAGGCAGGACTTCTTGGAGTTCGGCTAGCGAGATGGCTCCTTCTCGGGAAACTTCCAGTCCGCCATCCATGCCAATCACTTTATGCCGGATCACGGTAGAGGCCGGCCCACTGACCAAGGTGCCTTCATCGATGTAGATGCCAATGTCGGAGTACAAGGCAGCAATTCCGCCAATGGAGAGCATGGGTGGCCGACCAGCCAACGCAGCGCTGGAGACGGCCAGTGGTCCACTCTTTTGCAATACCCGTCGAAAGAAATCGCGGTTCGGGATTCGAACGGCGAACTCCCCTAAGACTTGGGCATCTCCAAGATCCCAATTCAAACCCGAATGGGGCTGCATGTTCAATGTAAGCAATCCCGGCCAGAAGCGAGCCACCAGGGTCGAAATATCTTCGCTGACATCTTGGGCGATGCCTTCCAATGTCTGCACATTCCCGATCATGACTTGGGCAGCGACGCCAAAATCATCACCGCGCAAAGTATGAAGTCGAAGGACTGCATCTCGATCAAATGCGTCGCAGGCGTAGACGTAACTATGCTCAATTGCGGCAACGATTATCTGGCTGTTGCCAAGCGCGGCAACGACTTGTTCCACGGCGGCTTCAATCTGGACCGGGTCATCTTTAATCTGGTCCAGTTCAATAACTTCAGCCATGGCACCTTCTCCTCATTCGCAACTTCATCCAAGTTATTTCTTTATCGCAGTTGTAAATCTTGGACGTTGCGCCAAATCGTAATGGATTTTAATTTCTTCACATTCGGAGACAAGTTCGGCCGCAATGAGCTCTGCCTGAGATTCGTGATGCTCCATCGCCAACAAACCACCACTTTTTAATAATCTCAACGAAGCTCTAATAAATTCCTTCGGGACCTCCATGCCATTACCAGCACCGCCGCGAAGGGCTTCTGCTGGCTCAAAATCGACCACCTCTTTTGATAAGACTTCCCCATCGGGTATGTAAGGCGGATTCGATACGACAACATCTGCCTTAATACCTGGCAAGGCCTGCGCAACATCTTCGGCAACAACACGAATTGGCAGATCAAATTTGGCAATATTTTGGTGCAGCCATTTCAGCGCGTCAGCAGATTTTTCTACTGCAACAACCCTGACATCTTTTTTCCCAGAAACTTCAGAAACGATGGAGATCGCAATTGCGCCAGAACCGGAACCCAAGTCGATAATCGAAACTGGTTCTTCGTAGCGAGCCAGTTGGTGGAGCACTTCATCAACGAGCACTTCAGTTTCAGGTCTTGGAATTAGCACACCTGGCCCGACATCTAAAGTGAGATATCGAAACGGGGCTTCTCCGATGATGTATTGGGTCGGCTCCCCCGACAAACGTTCCTTGATGTTGTCGTGAAATTCTTCGGTAACTCGTTCAATTTCCTCTGGTGTTAGTTCGAAAACCTTGGAGTGCAATTCCATTCGAGAAACACCCAGTACATGGGCAAGGAGAAGTTCGGCATCAATCGGGGATACTTCATTCGCGGTCAGTTGCGCTTTGCCCCAACGAAGTAGTTCTCGAACCATTAGTGCTCTGTGGAGGCGAGTTTGGCTGCTTTATCGGCATCCAACAAGGCGTCAATGACTGGGTCTAGCTCACCATTGAGCACGGTGTCCAGGTTATTGGATTTGAAGTTGACTCGATGATCGCTCAATCGATTTTCCGGAAAGTTGTAGGTTCGAATTCGTTCGCTTCGATCCACAGTACGAACTTGGCTCTTTCGTTCAATCGAAGCAATACGATCCTGCTCTTCCTGAGCAGCCACCAACATACGGGCACGCAAAATTCGAAGTGCTGATTCTTTATTTTGTAACTGACTTTTTTCATTCTGACATGAAACAACAATTCCAGTTGGAACGTGGGTTATGCGAACTGCAGAGTCAGTGGTGTTAACACTTTGGCCGCCAGGACCACTAGACCGGAAAACATCAATTCTTAAATCATTCATATTTATATCCACATCAACTTCTTCAGCTTCTGGAAGAACCAATACTCCAGCGGCTGAAGTATGGATGCGACCTTGAGATTCAGTTTCTGGCACGCGTTGAACTCGGTGAACGCCACCTTCGAATTTCAAACGGGCGTAAGGAGATTTACCAGGCTCGGCAATTCCTTTGGATTTAACCGCCATCGAAATATCTTTGTAGCCGCCCAGATCACTTTCCGTCTGATCGATGATCTCAGTTTTCCAACCATGTTTTTCGGCGTAACGCATATACATTCGCAACAAATCGCCAGCAAAGAGGGCGGATTCATCACCACCTGCACCTGCTTTAATTTCCAAAATAACATCGCGGTCGTCATTGGGGTCTCGAGGCAATAACAATTCTTCAAGTCTGGTGCCAGCAAGGTCGCGGGTTAATTCAAGAGCTGGAATTTCAAGCGCAAAATCTGGATCTACTTCAACCAATTCCTTGGCGGCAGCAAGATCGTCCTCAGCATTTTTCCAAGCTCGATAACCACCGATAACTGGACCAAGAGCGGCATAGCGTTTTCCCAATTGGCGAGCCTTGCCTTGATCGCTATGGATTGAAGGGTCTGCGAGTTCTTTTTCGATGACATCGTATTCAGCCAAAAGCTCATGAACCGATGCGAAACGATCTGTACTCACAATTGCTCCTTCCATTTACCCGAAAAGTCCTGATGAAAAATTTGATTTAAATGTGAATAAAAAAAGAGACCGCCCCATCCACGCTGAAGGCGCGAATATTGCGGTCTCTGTAAAAAAGCTACTTAGCGGTTTTGCCCTTACCAAAGCGCTCTTCGAACTTAGCGACGCGACCGCCAGTATCGAGAATACGCTGCTTGCCGGTGTAGAACGGGTGGCAAACTGAGCAAACTTCAACATAGATGGAACCAGATGCCTTGGTCGAGCGAGTTGTGAAAACTTCGCCGCAGCCACAAGTAACAGTGGTCTCTAAATACGCTGGATGAATATCAGATTTCATAACTAACTCCTTTAGTGGCGCTGGGTCGGAAGTTCCGTGAACCAGCGAGTGTCCAATCCTAGCCGTGGTGGCTAGGAAGTAGAAAATCGAGAGATTTAGCCGTTCTTGGAACTAGACGCGCTATCGGCAATCACGGTCTTCTGGATCTGCATCAAGAATTCCACGTTGGATTTGGTGCCCTTCATCTTGTCCAACAGCAATTCCAGAGCCTGCTGTGGCTCAAGGGCATGGAGGACACGGCGAAGGCGCCAGACGATGTTCAATTCTTCGGTTCCCATGAGGATTTCTTCCTTACGGGTACTGGAAGCATCCACATCAACGGCTGGGAAGATGCGCTTGTCAGCCAGTTTTCGATTCAAAATGAGCTCCATGTTGCCGGTGCCCTTGAACTCTTCAAAGATAACTTCATCCATCTTGGAGCCAGTTTCCACCAATGCAGTCGCCAAAATGGTCAACGATCCACCATTTTCGATATTTCGAGCGGCGCCAAAGAATTTCTTAGGTGGGTAGAGGGCTGCCGAATCCACGCCGCCAGAGAGAATTCTTCCGCTGGCAGGAGCGGCAATGTTGTAAGCACGTCCTAACCGAGTAATCGAGTCGAGCAGAACGACCACATCATGGCCTAGCTCGACTAGACGCTTTGCTCGCTCAATAGCAAGTTCAGCAACAGCAGTGTGATCATCAGCTGGACGATCAAATGTGGAAGCAATGACTTCACCTTTAACGGTTCGTTGCATGTCGGTAACTTCTTCAGGACGCTCATCAACTAGGACAACCATAAGGTGACATTCTGGGTTGTTGGTTGTAATTGCGTTGGCGATAGCTTGAAGGACCATGGTCTTTCCCGCTTTTGGTGGCGAGACGATAAGTCCGCGCTGCCCCTTACCAATCGGAGCAATTAAGTCGATAACTCTGGTCGTCAAAATACCAGGCTCTGTTTCCAGGCGTAGGCGATCTTGAGGATAGAGCGGAACCAATTTTGAAAATTCGACGCGATCGCGCGCACTCTCTGGATCCATGCCATTGACAGTTTCAACACGAACTAAGGCATTGAATTTTTCTTTTCGCTCACCTTCGCGAGGTTGGCGAACTGAACCAGTGATTACATCGCCTTTACGCAAACCGTAGCGACGAACTTGTTGCAAGGAAACGTATACATCGTTATTGCCGGCCAAATAACCACCGGTTCGAATGAACGCGTAGTTCTCCAGAATATCTAACAGGCCGCCAACTGGAAGCAAGACATCATCTTCAGAAATCTGAATTTCTCTTTCGTCGCGATTACCTCGGTCGCGATGGCGACCACGATCATTGCGATCATCTCGGCCACCACGATCGTTGCGATCGTTGCGGTCATTGCGATCTCGTGGACCACGATCATTACGATCATTACGGTCGTTGCGGTCGTTGCGGTCGTTGCGGTCATTGCGGTCGTTGCGGTCATTGCGGTCATTGCGATCATCACGAGCAGGACGGCTATCTCGGTCGTTGCGAGCCGGACGGCTATCTCGGTCATTGCGTTCACGTGGCGCACGCTCTTCGGACTGTGACGACTTCTCATTCTCTGAAGAATCTTGGTCATCGTCGGAATTATCGGCAGAATCTTGGTCATTGCTCTCATCGCTTGGCTTAGCTGCTTTGCGACGTTCTTGTCTTTCAGCGCGGCGAGCTTCTCGCTCATTCTTCGCGGCTTCTCTATTAGCTGCTTGCAGATCGCTAATGGACTGCACCAAGGCAGCCTTTTGCATTTTCGCCGATCCTTCGATCCCCAATTGCGCCGCTACCTTTTTTAATTCTGGCAACAACATTGCGGAGAGGTCGCCGGTCTCTTTACCTGGGCGAGTGCTGGTTTTTGCAGTCATTTTTCGGTTTGTTATCTTTTCTCGTGTTGTGGTGTTATGCGAGTAATTCAGCGCGAACGCGGAGAAATACTCAGGTTATTTACGTAAACGTCTAAAAGGTGATTTTGATTTTCTAGATTGTCACTAGAGATTTTCAAAGATTCGCTGTCACGTGAGTGGCTCGTTCGCCTTTAGACCTAAGAAAGGTAGCACACCCAGATGAAGGTCTCCAAATCTATTCCTCACGTTTTCGCGCTCTTTATGAGACTCCGTTAGCCGAAATTTGCGCCGAAATCGCGGTAAATGAGTCAGGTGCCAGAGCCTGTAATTCAGGGAGTTCGGCCTGGGTTTGCGTGTGTAAGACTAAAACGGCAGGACCGGCCCCAGAAATCGTGGCGGCAAAGCCTGCTTCTCGGAACTTCTTCATGAGAGCTACAGATTTAGGCATCGCTTCACTTCGATAATTTTGGTGAATCAAATCTTGGGTTGCTGGCAATAACAGATCAGGTCGTTGCGTAAGGGCATGGACCAAGAGCGCCGATCGAGATGCATTGACTGCAGCATCGTGATGCGGG
Organism: uncultured Actinomycetes bacterium; assembly: GCA_903850565.1. Lineage (GTDB taxonomy): Bacteria > Actinomycetota > Actinomycetes > Nanopelagicales > Nanopelagicaceae > CAIMZW01. The sequence goes on along the minus strand of CAINLV010000021.1, from coordinate 12,007 downwards.
ACCGTTTCTGGAAGTAACTTACGCGCCTTCGTTGTTGCCAAATGATTTTCGGGGAGGAAGACCAAAGCCTTTATGGTCGGATCCACCTGTAACGGAACTGCTCGTGCAAATTCTTTCCCCATAATATTTTCCATCCATGCAATGGTCGCGCCGCCAAAGATTGCCGCCGCGATGTTGTCTGGATGACCTTCAATTTCTGTACCAATAGCCAAGAGATCATCATCGCTCATATATTCATCGCCTGATAAAACAAGCGCACGAGCCAGAGCAAGACCACCAACGATTGCGCTAGCAGATGACCCCAAGCCACGACCTTGTGGGATGACATTGAGTGCCCGCAAGGCAATGCCTCGTGGTTTACCACCCATGAATTCAAAACCTTTCATCATGGATTTGATGACCAGGTTTTTTCCATCTTTCTTTATTTCATCAGCACCTTCACCGGATACATCTACGTCGAAAACTTGGTCATCCAAAATTTGTGCTGCATATCGATCGCGAATGTCCAACGCCAGTCCGAAGCAATCAAACCCAGAACCAAGATTGGCACTAGTTGCCGGCACGCTGACTTGTGCCATGGTTGCCCGAAAAGTTAACCGATTTAATGGGGCGGCCATGCTAAGCCAATCCCATCGCTTCAGCTGCTCGTTCCAGATCCACTGGAATCAAGGTGGGTGCACCAGCGCCATCTAGTACCCATTGAACATCCTTCAAACCATTACCCGTGACTGTGATAACGATTTTCTTTCCTTTAGGTAAAACACCCTGGCTCTTCTTTTTGATCAAACCTGCGATTCCTGCGGCGCTAGATGGCTCAACAAATACGCCTTCTTTAGCGGCCACTAACCGATATGCGCTCAATATTTCTTCATCGGTGACCGAATCAATCAATCCCCCAGAAAGATCTCGGGCATCAACTGCTTGCTGCCATGAAGCAGGATTTCCGATTCGAATGGCGGTGGCAATGGTTTCGGGCTCAGTAACAACGTGTCCCAAGACAATCGGCGCTGCCCCGGCAGCCTGGAAACCCCACATTTGCGGGAGTTTCGTGGCAAAACCGTCAGCAAAATATTCTTGGTATCCCTTCCAATATGCGGTGATATTTCCAGCATTTCCAACTGGAAGGACATGCATATCTGGGGCATCGCCTAGCAAATCCACGATCTCAAAGGATGCAGTCTTTTGACCTTCGATGCGAAATGGATTTACCGAGTTGACCAAGGCAACTGGATATTTTTCGGCAAGGTCTCGGGCCAAAGTTAAACATTCGTCGAAATTTCCATCGACCTGCAACAAGGTGGCTCCGTGAGCGATGGCTTGCGCTAACTTTCCCATTGCAATTTTGCCCTGTGGCACTAAAACCACTGGAGTCATGCCAGCTTTGGTGGCATAAGCAGCTGCGCTGGCACTGGTGTTTCCAGTAGATGCGCAGATAACCGCTTTCGCACCTGCTTCAGCCGCCTTTGAAATTGCCATGGTCATTCCACGATCTTTGAATGAACCAGTTGGATTTGCGCCTTCGACTTTAAGCCAGACCTCGTTATCCAACATATCCGAGAGCACACTAGCCAGGACTAATGGGGTTCCACCTTCGCGCAAAGTGATGACGGGAGTCTTTTCCGATACAGGCAATCGGTGGCGATACTCTTCTATCACGCCTAACCATTGACGCGAATGTTGGGAATGGTTGCTCATGACGGAAGTCCTTCCACACGAATCACGCTAAGGACATCCTTCACGGAATCGAGTTGTTCGAGTTGCTTCACCGTAGAAGCGAGCGAATTCTCTGATGCTATATGGGTTAACACTATTAATTCGGCATCGGCACCACGGCCATCTTGGCGCACGGTCAAGATCGATACATCATTTTTTGCAAAGGTGGTTGCAACTGCGGCCAAGACACCTGGAATATCTAAAACTTCGAGCCGAATGAGGTAACGAGTCTTGGTGACCCCCATTGGTGCAATATCTAAATCAGCGTAATCAGTTTCTGTCGGTCCCAGACTTCCTTCGATTCGGTTTCTGGCAACAGCAACCAAATCTCCCAAAATTGCCGAAGCAGTTGGGGTTCCACCTGCTCCACGGCCGTAAAACATCAGTTCTCCAGCAGATTCACATTGGACGAATACCGCATTGAAGGATTCTCGAACGGCAGCCAATGGATGGTTCTTAGGAATCATCGTTGGATGAACCCGAACCGTGATTGTTTCTTCATTGCTTCCGTGAACATCATTTGCTTCGGCGATGGCCAACAATTTAATAACGAAGCCCATATCTTTTGCTACGGCAACATCGTCGGCAGAAACTTTTGTTATGCCTTCGCGGTAAACGTCGTCATCGGTGACTTGGGTGTGAAATGCCAACCCGGCCAAAATCGCCGCTTTTGCGGCTGCATCAAAACTTTCCACATCTGCTGTTGGATCCGCCTCTGCGAAACCAAGTGCTTGAGCTTCTTTAAGAGCGTTCTCAAATGTTGCACCATCTTCGTGCATCTTGGTCAGGATGTAATTTGTGGTTCCGTTGATAATGCCCATAACTCTTTGAACTCGATCGCCTACCAAAGATTCAGCAAGTGGCCGCAAAATTGGAATTGCTCCAGCAACGGCAGCTTCATAATAGAAGTCCACATCGGCTTCGTCCGAAGCGTGAAAAAGTTCTGCTCCCTTTTTCGCAAGCAGCGCTTTATTAGCGGTGACAACCGCTTTCCCATTAGCCATCGCCTTAAGAATCAGACTATAAGCAGGCTCAATTCCACCCATAACTTCAATAACTAAATCAATATTTGGATCGTTGACGACTGATTCTGTGTCGGAGGTAAATAGTCCTGGATCGATTCCTGGTCGGTTCACGGAGAGATCCCGTACTGCGATTTTGACCATTTCTAAACCAGCACCAGAACGAGCGGCTAGATCTTCTTGGTTAGTAATTAAGAGTCGGGCAACTTCAGAGCCGACAACTCCGCAACCGAGCATTCCTACTCGAAGCTTCTTCACGCCGGTTTTCATCATCTCTCTATTCTTCTAGATACTTCGTTCAGGCTCAACAACATCCAGGGCCAACAAATCTGCTTCTGTCTCTCTTCGTACCAGCAATCGCGCCTTGCCATTCTTTACCGCTACAACAGCAGGACGAGGTACGTGATTGTAATTGCTGGCCATGCTCCGTCCGTAAGCACCAGTAGCGGGTACCGCTAAGAGATCGCCCGGGGAAATATCGCCATGCAGTTCTATTTCGCGAATTACGATGTCGCCGGATTCGCAGTGCTTACCGACAATTCGACTGGAAATTAAATCATCAGTGGATACGCGATTTGCCAAAATGGCGAAATACTCGGCCTGGTAAAGAGCAGTTCGAATGTTGTCACTCATACCGCCATCGACTGCGATATATCTGCGATTTTTCCCATTATCTAATTGAACGTTCTTAGTAGTGCCCACCGAATAAATGGTGGTCGTCGTTGGCCCGACGATGGCACGACCAGGTTCTATGGAAACTAATGGGCAGGCTAATTGATGCTTGGCACATTCACTTCTGACAACGTGCGAAAGTTCGCGCAATATTTCCAAAGGATCAACGCTGGTTTCCCCGGGTAGGTAAGCGATCCCGTAGCCGCCACCTAAATCAAGTTCGGGTAGTTCGGAATTAAAGTGATCGCGGTATTTAGCCAACAAGGCAACTAACCGTGAAGCCGCAATCGCAAATCCTTCCGTACTGAAAATCTGAGAACCAATATGAGAGTGAAATCCAGCCAACCGAAGTGAAGCGCGCTGTTGCACTTCTTCAACGGCTTTCCATGCGGCACCGCTGGCAATAGAAAAACCAAATTTCACATCTTCATGGGCTGTAGCAATAAATTCGTGGGTGTGAGCTTCTATTCCCGCAGTCAATCGAAGTAAGACTTTTTGAATTTTCCCTGCTTCAGCAGCTAACCTAGCAACTCGTTCAATCTCATAAAATGAATCGACGACAATTGCCCGAACTCCAACTGCGATGGCCTTAGAAATCTCGGCTTCGGATTTATTGTTTCCGTGTAGTTCAATTCGCTCGGCTGGAAAATTAGCTGCCAATGCAACGGCAAGTTCTCCGCCGGTACAGACATCTAGACCGATGCCGCAATCGTTTATCCACTTAGCCACCTCAACGCTGATGAAGGCTTTTGCGGCATAAAAAACCATGCCAGCGCTTCCTTCAAAACTCTCTTCTAGCGCTTCTTTCCAGGCTTGAGCTCGGAATTTAAAATCGGGTTCATCGATGACAAAAAGTGGTGTTCCGAATTCCCGAGCCAATGAAGTTGCGTTGCAACCGCCAAGATTTAATTCCAAGCCTTCAAATTCTGAATTCATAGAGAAGACTTCTGGGGCGAAAAAGTTATGGTTGTTATGTCCCATAGTTACATCCGCTCAGGTGCGCGCACGCCCAACAGCGCAAGGGCATTGGCAACGACTTGGGAGGTGGCTTGGCATAGGTTGGCGCGGGAAGTATGAATTGCTTGGGCAGGATCTTCACCCATAGGAAGTACCCGGCAATCGTTATAGAAGCGGTGATAGACACCAGCAAGTTCTTCAACGTAACGCGAAATTCGATGAGGCTCGCGCAATTGCGCTGCGCCCGCAACGATGCGCGGGAATTCTGCTAACAAACCGATCAGTTCTCGCTCGCGTGGGTGGCTAAGAAGTTCGTAATCCACATCGACATCGGAGCCAAAAGAGATTCCTAATTCAGCAGCATTTCGAAGCACGGCACAGATCCGAGCATGGGCGTACTGAACGTAGTACACGGGATTTTCATTGGTGTGGCTGCGCAAAATATCGACATCCATAACCATTGGTGTATCCACTGGGTATCGAACTAAGGTGTAGCGGGCGGCGTCTACGCCAACTTTCTCTACTAACTCTTCCAAGGTAATAATGGTTCCGGCACGCTTAGAAAGTTTGAGCTCTTGCCCACCTTCCATGATTTTAACCATCTGTCCGATAAGAACATGAATGTTGTATTCAGGATCATCTCCAGCGCAAGCGGCAAGTGCTTTCAATCGACCAACATAGCCATGGTGATCGGCACCCAACATGTAAATGCAAATATCGAATCCTCGCTCGCGCTTACTGATGTAATAAGCCGAATCAGAAGCAAAATAGGCAAAACTTCCATCGGATTTCAACATCACGCGATCTTTATCGTCACCAAAATCTGTAGTGCGCATCCACGTGGCGCCCTCTTTTTCATAGACATGTCCATGATCGCGCAACCGTTGCAAACTGTGGTTGAAGAAATCATTCTCATATAAAGATTTTTCGGAAAACCAAATATCAAAATGTGTTCCGAAGGCATCTAGAACATCCTGTTGCTGTTTCAACTGAAGCGCGTAACCGTAATCCCGAAAAGCCGCGATGGATTCTTGACCTTCTAGTTGTAAAACCTGGGGATGTTGCGCCACTACTTGCGTTGCCAAATCCACGATGTATTCGCCTAAGTAACCATCAGCTGGTCGTTCGATCCCAAGGGCAACGGCTCTAATCGATGCACCAAAAAGTTCCATCTGATTTCCGCGGTCGTTGATATAAAACTCGCGGGCAACCTGAGCACCAGCAGCAGAAAGGACTCGACCAAGGGAATCGCCAACTGCAGCCCATCGGGTATGTCCTAAATGAAGTGGTCCGGTGGGATTTGCGCTAATGAATTCTAAATTTACTTTTACGCCCGCCATGGTGTTGCTATGGCCATAACGCGAACCGTCGTTCAGTATCGCCGCAATCACGCTGGCCTGCCCTGAACTTGCCAAAGTGATATTGATAAAGCCAGGACCTGCAATATCAACGGCAGCGACCAACGAACTGGTGGCGAGCGCGGCTTGAATTCGGGAAGCGATCTCGCGCGGGGATTTTCCTGAAGGTTTGGCCAAGGCCAAGGCGATAGAGGTGGCATAGTCGCCATGATCGCGATTCTTGGGTCGTTCCAGAGTCAGCGAATCTGGTACTGGACATTGGAGAAAATCGCGCAAATCTCCCAAAATCGCCAGAATGGCGGCGCTTAATTCCTCCTGAGGTGAGCTCACCGAACCAAGGTTACCGTTTCAACACTTGCACAGAATCCCAATTAGCGTTACCCAATCGTTAACAAAAATGTCCGATTTGTCGGAATCCCACTAATGACCTTTCTTCTAATCCCTACTACCTTTCGAAGGCTGACTCGATAGTATGGCCGAAAGCAGATTTGGCCACGGATCACGCACCTTAGAAAGGTACTTCACTCTATGACTAAGCGTCGTATTGCGTTTACTGCAGTTATTGCAACTGCAGCCCTCACGCTCACCGGCTTTGCGGCTACTTCCGCAACTGCCGCTGCCAAAGGTTTTGTTGGTGTCATTCTTCCTGATGCCGCTTCTTCAAACCGTTGGGAATCAGCAGACCGTCCATTCCTCACCAAAGCATTCAAAGCTGCCGGCGTAACCGTTGACATTCAAAATGCCAATGGCGACAAGACCGCTTTCCAGACCATTGCCGACCAAATGCTTACCAAGGGTGCCAAAGTTTTGATCATGGTTAACCTTGATTCAGCTTCCGCTAAGGCAGTTCAAGACAAGGCAAAAGCACAAGGCGTAGCAACAATTGACTACGACCGCCTCACCTTGAACGGTTCCGAGTCTTACTACGTATCCTTCGATAACACAGCCGTCGGTGTTCTCCAAGGCAAGGGCATTCAAAATTGCTTGAATGCTGCTGGTAAGAAAAAGGCTCGCATCGTGTACCTCAATGGTTCACCTGATGACAACAACGCCACCTTGTTCAAGAAGGGCTATGACTCAGTTCTTCGCCCATCAATTACTTCAGGTGCATACACCCTCGTTGACGACACCGCCGTTCCTGGTTGGGATAACGTCAAGGGTGGAACCATCTTCGAACAACAACTCACCAAAGCAGGCGAAAAGCTAGATGCCGTCGTCTCTGCGAACGAAGGCCTAGGCCTTGCTGCAGTTGCAGTTCTGAAGAAGAACAAGCTCAATGGCAAGGTATGCGTATCTGGTCAAGATGCAACAGTTGATGGTCTTCGTGCCATTTTGACTGGCGATCTTTCCAATACCGTTTACAAGGCCATCAAGGCTGAAGCCAATGGCGCTGCTGCACTCGCAGTTGCACTATTGAATGGCAAGAAGGCAGCAACCGCTACCGGCGTTGTCAACAACGGAACCAACAATGTTCCTTCAGTACTTCTAGTACCAGTCGGAATCACCAAGGCCAATGTAAAGGTTGTCATTGCCGATGGTTTCCAGAAGCGTGCTGATGTCTGCAAGGGCATGGAAGCACTTTGCAAAGCTAACGGAATCTAATAACTAGTTCCCAATAGCTCTTGTACTTAGATTGGGCGCTCGCTTCGATTATGTCGAAATGAGCGCCCATTCTGCAATCTCAGTTTTTACAATAGGCTCCAACTTAAGTCGGTTCCAACGAAAGGCACATTGTGGCTGAACCAATTCTTTCACTTAGATCGATCAATAAATCCTTTGGTCCTGTACATGTTCTTCGCGATGTCCATCTGGATGTTTATCCGGGTCAGGTGACCGCCCTTGTAGGCGATAACGGCGCCGGCAAGAGCACCCTGATTAAATGCATCGCAGGTATCTACACTCCCGATAGCGGAGATTATATTTTCGACGGAAAATCCGTCACCGTGCACGGTCCGCGAGATGCGACCGCACTGGGCATTGAGGTCGTCTATCAAGACTTAGCCCTCTGCGACAACTTGGACATCGTTCACAATATGTTTCTGGGCCGCGAACAGAAGAAGGGATTCACATTAGATGAATCCGCGATGGAAGTTATGGCCAGAAAAACCTTAGATGGTTTAAGTGTCCGAACCGTAAAATCAATTCGGCAAACTGTCTCCTCTCTCTCCGGCGGTCAACGACAAACTGTTGCGATTGCTCGAGCAGTTCTCTGGAACAACAAAGTTGTAATCCTGGATGAGCCGACGGCTGCATTAGGTGTTTCACAAACCGAACAAGTCCTGCACTTGGTGCGAAGGCTTGCCGATAATGGCATCGGAGTAATTTTGATTAGCCATAATCTCAATGACGTTTTTGAAGTAGCCGACAATATCGCCGCTCTCTATCTAGGTCAGATGGCAGCACAAGTTCAAAAGTCTGAAGTCTCCAGCAATCAAGTCATCGAATTAATCACCACCGGAAAATCTGCCGGTGTAACACCCGTAGGAGCTAATTGATGAGTTCTGATACCGAAGTTCAACTCCATCCACTTAAGGGTGCATCTCACGATTATTGGGCCCGGATAAAAAGTGGTGATATCGGTGCACTTCCTGCCGTTCTGGGTTTGGTAGTGCTCTGCATTGTTTTCGGAGCCATGCAATCTTCATTCTTAACACCTGGCAACTTTGCCAATTTACTCACGCAAGCAGCTGCAGTCATCGTGATTGCCATGGGCTTGGTATTCGTTCTGCTTCTGGGCGAGATTGATCTCTCGGCCGGTTACTCCTCTGGTGTGTGCGGAGCGGTGCTAGTAATTTTGGTAACCAATCACAGTTTCCCATGGTGGGTTGCCTTCCCAATCAGCATCATCGTTGGCTTGGCGCTTGGATTATTTATTGGTTGGCTAGTCTCCTTCTTGGGGATTCCATCCTTCGTAGTGACCCTGGCAACATTCTTGGCTTTTCAAGGCTTACTTCTCCTGCTTGCAGGTGAAGGCGGCACGATTCGTATGGAAGATCCGACGGTTCTCTCCATCGAAAACAGCAACATGAAACCGCTCATCAGTTGGGCGTTCTATGTCGTCTGTGCTGCGCTCTACATTTTCAGCGGATTGCGCCGAGTTTATGCTCGTCGAAAAGTCGGCCTGAAAACGGAACTCATGCAATTGTGGATCCTTAAGACCGTGGGTTTGTTGGGTCTAACTGGCGCGGCTGTTTATGCGCTGAATTTAGAGCGCAGCAATAATCCAGATGTTGTTAGCCTTAAAGGCATTCCATATGTGGTTCCAGTAATTCTCTTACTCTTGGTTGTCGGCACATTCGTCCTCAATCGAACCGCCTTCGGACGGCATCTTTATGCGGTTGGTGGTAACGCCGAAGCAGCCCGCCGATCTGGAATAAATGTGAAGTGGGTACGCATCTGTGCCTTCATGATTTGTTCAGTTCTCTCAGCAGTAGCTGGAATGATTTTTGCTTCGCGGCAGAATTCGATCTCGCCAACGACTGGTGGAAGTTCTACCTTGCTCTATGCCGTGGGTGCTGCCGTTATTGGTGGAACCAGTCTCTTTGGCGGCAAGGGGCGAATGCGCGATGCAATCCTGGGTGGTCTGGTTGTAGCCGTTATTGATAACGGAATGGGACTCTTGGGTTATGCGGCAGGCATTAAATACATAGTGACCGGGTTGGTACTTCTGGTTTCAGCAAGTGTTGATGCTATTTCTCGCAAAGGCAGTGGGAGTTAATCCACTGCCTTAAGCAGAAGTTGTAATCGTTAAAGGCCTACTCCCATCAGATGTTCCAGCGCTAATTGATCTAGCGCTTCATAGCCATACCCACGCTCTCCTGCGGTTTCTACATCGAAGGATTGGTCGGCCAGATCTCGCCAACTCTCCCCCGCCGCCATTGTTGGAACGGCCAGCTCATTAATTCTGGAAGCCACCATCGCCTCATGAACGCGTGGGTCATTTCGGAAAGCGAGCGCGCGCTCTTTCAGAAGTAGATAGGTGCGCATATTTGCTGACGCCGACGCCCAAACACCGTTGTCATCTTCAGTTCGTGCTGGCTTGTAATCAAAGTGCTTAGGTCCGGAATATTGGTAACGTTCCAATAGATCGACCAAGAAGAATGCCGACTTCAAATCGCCGTGACCAAAGACTAGATCCTGATCGTACTTTGGACCGTGCTGACCGTTGAGGTCAATGTGAAAGAGCTTCTCATGAAAGAGCGCTTGTGCAATTCCGTGCACGAAGTTCAGGCCAGCCATTTGTTCGTGTCCAACTTCTGGATTTACGCCAACCATTTCTGGATGGTCTAAAGAATTAATAAACGCTAGCGCGTGGCCAATCGTTGGCAAGAAGATGTCACCGCGAGGCTCGTTTGGTTTAGGCTCAATGGCAAACTTAATGTCATAACCCTTGTCGATGACATATTGGCCAAGCACGTTAAAACCTTCGCGATACCGCTCCAGGGCAACATAAGCATCTTTTGCGCCATCCGATTCGGCGCCTTCTCGGCCGCCCCAGCACACATAAATCTGAGCGCCTAAATCTGCGGCTAGGTCAATATTTTTCATCACCTTTGAAATGGCAAAGCGTCGAATATCACGGTCGTTGGAAGTCAACGCGCCATCCTTAAAGACCGGATGGGTAAAGAGATTGGTTGTGGCCATTGGCACCTTCATGCCAGTTTCGGCAAGCGCCTTCTTGAAACGAGCAATATGTTGCGCCCGCTCTGATTCATTAGAACCGAAAGGAATCAGGTCATCGTCATGAAAAGTGACGCCATACGCGCCTCTGGCAGCTAATTCATTGACACTTCGAACTGGATCCAAGGGTCCGCGAGTTGCATCTCCGAAGGGATCTCGGGCTTGCCATCCGACTGTCCAAAGTCCGAAAGTGAATTTATCTGCTGCAGTTGGGGTGACAGACATGTGCATGGTCCTTTTCTTCTCATATGAGGCGACTGGTGCCGAAAAAGCCCTCAGTTTGGAACATCAGGCAACTTACCTTAGCCTTCTCCTACGCTCCAGCGGGAGTGGTGAAATGGCAGACACGCAAGTCTTAGGAACTTGTGTCTTCGGACGTGCGGGTTCAAGTCCCGCCTCCCGCACCACTTTTTGAGCGTGAAATTGGCACTTTTGAACCCTGTGGGTAAAAAATGGGTAAAAAATAGGGGGTCAAAAGTGAGTTCAATCGAAAAGCGCGACAATGGAACGTGGCGGGTTCGCTTCAAACATAACGGCAAACACCACGGCAAAACTTTTGGGACTCAGGCACAGGCAGAGAAGTGGCAACACCTCTTGGAGTCAGTTGGCGCGGTCAAAGCCGTGGCAATGATGTACGAAGTGGAAATTTCACCAATCACCGTGGGCGAACACCTTGCCAAACACATTGACGATCTGACAGGCGTGACGGCTGGAACGAAGAAAACGTACAGGTCTTTTCTTGCCCGCAATATGGGTGATATTGCCCAAATTCCTGTTGCTCTCTTAGATCACAGCGCACTAGCCAAATGGGTCAATCGGCTGGCGGGTGAAGGGTTGTCCGGCAAGACCATTGCTAATGCCCACGGCTTACTTTCAGCTGCAATGAATTCAGCGGTGAAAGAGAAGTTGGCTTCAGATAATCCGTGCCGGGGTATGCGTTTGCCTAAAACCAATCACATAGATACTGAAATGACATTCTTGACCCAAGAGGAATTTTCTGACCTTTTCGACCTCATTCCTGACCATTACAAACCGTTTGTCCTGCTCTTGGTCGGTACAGGTATGAGATTTGGAGAAGCAACCGCATTGACGGTTGGTGACGTGGATTTGGACAAACTCTCTGTGAAAATCCGTCAGGCGTGGAAAATGACAGGCACTTCCAAAAAAGAGCTAGGACCGCCAAAGACCAAGCGAAGTATCAGAACTGTTGCCATTCCCCGCCAAGTGGCTTTGCGCCTTGTACCACTTATGGAAGGACGTAGTTCCAAAGAATTCCTGTTCACTAATCACGCCGGAAACCCCATATTGCAAGGCACTTTTTGGCATAACACTTGGAGTGTGGCAGTTCAAGAATTTGCGGGCGATACCGTGCGAATTGACCACGATAAAGGCGGGCGCAAGGTGCGAGTAGTGACTAAACAAGGTCCGGGCAAGCACCCACGAATTCACGATTTACGGCACACCTTCGCCAGTTGGGCGATCAGCGCAAATGTCCCTTTGCCCACCATTCAACGCACATTGGGACACGAAAGCATTACCACCACAATTGACCGTTACGGACACCTAGCCCGGTCTGATTTTGACGCGCTCGCAAGTGTTACAGAT
>CAINLV010000020.1 GCA_903850565.1 uncultured Actinomycetes bacterium | reverse complement strand
GTTATGCAACAGATATCATTACAGATGAGGCCTTACAATGGCTCCGTGATAAAAGAGACCTGAGCAAGCCATTCATGCTCATGCTGCATCACAAAGCACCTCATAGAAATTTGATGACTAATACTCGAATATCGCGAGACATTGCGATGACCATTTTGCGTAAGGTCTCTGCCTCTGCGCTAGGTCCGTAAATTAATTTATCCAGTTTGGTAACGCCATCTACCAATCCGGCAACTTCATCGCCGAAATCACGTCGAATGGCATCCAAAGTGATCAGCGTATCTTCCACCGTGTCATGCAAGAGTGCGGCGATTATCGTGGCTGCATCTAAACCAAGATCGGCCAAAATTTCCGCCACTGCGACCGGATGAGTTATGTAGGCCTCACCAGATTTACGGAGTTGACCATCATGCGCGGCATAAGCGGCCGCAAAGGCGCGCTCTAGTTCATTTAACGAACTATCTGGATGACTTGCCCTCAGGCTTTTAGCCAAGGGCTCAATCATCGAGTTCACGATTTTGCCTTAATTACGAATTAACGTCGACGAGGTTTGCGCTTTGGCTGGTTCCGAGGACCGCGTTCGCGACCGCTCTTGTCGGAAGAACCTGCTGCTCCAGCCGTTGAAACATCTGCGTTCAGTGAAACGGCGGCTGCGGCAGTTGAGGCCGCTGCTCCTCCGCGAATTGCAACGCGCTTGGCTAGCGCCTGCATTGCAGGCTCTCGCTCGCGAAGGGTTGCAAGAATTGGCGGCGCAATGAAGACCGAAGAATAGGTACCGATCGCAAGGCCAATGAAGAGCGCCAGCGAAAGATCCTTAAGTGTTCCAGCACCCAATATTCCGGCACCAACAAAGAGAATTGAAGCCACCGGCATTAATGCAATCAACGAGGTGTTGAAAGAACGAACCAAAGTTTGATTAACTGCGTGGTTAACAGCTTGTGAGAAAGTTACCTTACCCGTGCTGGTGATAGTTCGAGTATTTTCACGAATCTTGTCGAAGACAACGACTGTGTCGTAGAGCGAATAGCCCAAGATGGTAAGAAAACCAATAACGGTCGCCGGCGTAACATCAAAGCCAACGAGAGCATAGATTCCCACAGTGATGAACACGTCATGGACAACGGCGGCAATGGCAGCAACGGCCATCTTTGGTTCGAAGGCAAGCGCCAAATAGGCCATAACCACTAATAAGAAGCCCAAAAGACCATAGAGCGCCTTATGGGTAATCTCTTTACCCCATGAAGGTCCAATGCTTTGGGTATCAATGTTATTAACTTGAACATTGAACTTCTTAGCCAATGAATCTTGAATGGCATTTACTTGTGCATTAGTCAAAGCACCAGTTTGAACGCGAATCTTATTGTTGCCTATTTTTTGAACAACGGTTTCGCTGGTGATTCCTGCATCAGAAACAGCCTGACGACCCATATCGATAGAAGGGTTGGTCGATGTCACGGTAAATGACGAACCACCTTTAAATTCGATACCCAGGTGTAGACCTTGAGCGAAGAGCGAGATTGCAGCGACGGCGATTAGGACCGCGGAAACTGCATACCAACGTCGTCGATGAGCAATAAATTCGATTGCGGTTTCACCACGATAAAGACGACCACCAATTCCGGAAAGTGAACTCATGACTACGCCTCCTTTCCTGTTACAACACCTAAGCTCTTGGCCGACAATCCCGAAAGCGGCTTACCGCTGGAATAGAAGTGCGTACGAGCGAGAACAGTTACTAATGGCTTTGTGAAGAAGAAGACAACAACGAGGTCAACCAGTGTGGTCAATCCCAAGGTAAAGGCGAATCCACGGACGCCGCCGACTGCAAAGAAGTAAAGCAATGCGGCTGCGATCAAGGATACAAAGTCGGCGACAAAGATTGTGTGGCGCGCTCTGGCCCATCCAGTCTCTACCGCAGTACGTAAGGACCTGCCTTCACGGGCTTCATCTCGAAGCCGCTCAAAGAAGACAATAAAAGAGTCGGCGGTGATACCGATAGAAACGATGGCTCCAGCAATTCCTGCCAAAGTTAACGTGAATCCAATCCACTTTCCAAGGAGCAAGAAGGAAAGGAAGGTAACAGTTCCAGCGACCAATAGCGATCCAACCGAAACGATACCCAGACCCTTGTAGTAGAACATGGAATAGAGAACTACAAGAAGAAGACCCAAAATTCCGGCCAAGATTCCAGCATGCAGTTGATCTGATCCCAAAGTTGGGGAAATTTGTTGAACTTCACCGCGATCAAAAGCTAATGGCAATGCGCCATATTTCAAGACGTTCGCCAAGTTCTGCGAATCAGTTTGCGTAAAGTTACCGGTTATCTGTGCGCTGCCACCATTGATTGCTTCGTTGATTTGTGGCGAAGAGACAACTAGACCATCAAGAACAATCGCAACCTGATTGGTTGGCGAAGGAAGCTTGGTTACTCGAGTAGTAAGCGCACCGAACTTCTTCGTTCCGTTGCCATTGAAATCTAGAAGTACATACCAGCCAGATCCTGTTGTTGAATCCAATGCTGCAGTTGCTTTCTTAATATCATTTCCAAGAACCTCTGCTGCCGCCAAAATATATTTTGTGCCACCGTCTCGTGAGCAAGAAATGATGATGTCAGTTGGGGCATCTGTTGCTCCACCTTGGCGGTTAGCTGCCTTAGTGCAATCTAGTGCTCCGAACTTCTTATCTAGATCTGCGCTAACTCCACTAGGCAAGGTAGTGACTGATTTCGCCGCTGCAGTTTTTGTTGCTGCAGTGGTTGTTGTATTTCCTGAGGTAGTTGCTGCCCCCGAACCTGCTGCGATTACCTGACGGAAGCGAAGTTCGGCAGTTTGACCGACCAATTCGACAACTCGACGACCGGTTTCACCAGGGACCGAGATTACGATTTGGCGATTGTTGCCACTGCCTTGAGCTGCGACTTCACTCTCGGCGACACCGAGTGAGTTAACGCGCTGGCGAATAATAGATACCGCCTGATCGATCGCTTCGTTCGTTACTTTTCCACCCGCCGCAACTCTAGGTTGCAAGGTAACGCTGGTACCACCGCGAAGGTCCAAGCCCAACTTCACCTTGGTCGCCCCCTGGAAAATTGCCAGAGCGCTGAAGGCCACGATTGCGAGCATGAAGATCGCTATGGTCCGACCAGAATGGGTCGGAGCTTTCGCTGATTTAGGAATATTTGCAGACATAAGAGGGAAGTCTAGGCATCAGAAGGCGGTGTGTCGAAAAGCCCAGGCGTTCGGTTGGTCTCATTTTTGAGATTATCGGCCGGCGGCGTCAATCCCAAGTGGTTCCACCCCGCATTAGTAGCCATTCGCCCCCGAGGCGTTCGGGCGATGAAACCCATCCGAACTAGGAATGGCTCGGCCAAGGATTCAACTGTCTCGACCTCTTCGCCAATGGCCATGGCCAGAGTTGAGATCCCGACCGGGCCGCCATTGAAGCGATGAATTAGGGCATTTAAGACAGATTTATCTAACCTATCCAAGCCAACTGGGTCCACTTCATACATTTCCAGGGCTGCCTTGGCATACTCCAACGAAATATCGCCATCGCCATGGACCTGGGAAAAATCACGAACCCGACGCAAGAGTCGGTTGGCAACCCGCGGGGTACCCCGAGACCTAGAGCCAATCTCATCGATAGCTTCCTGAGAGATCTTTACCCCGAGCAACCCCGCGCTTCGAAGGACGATATGGCACAAATCAGCATCGGAGTAGTAATCCAGTTGGGCAGTGAAGCCGAAGCGGTCTCGCAATGGACTGGGCAGAAGCCCGGCGCGGGTAGTAGCACCCACTAAAGTGAAATGAGGGAGTTCTAGCGGAATCGCAGTAGCCCCGGCTCCTTTTCCGACAATGACATCGACTCGGAAATCCTCCATCGCCAGGTACAACAACTCTTCTGCCGGCCGAGACATCCGGTGAATTTCATCGAGAAAGAGAATTTCACCTTCCACTAACGAAGAGAGAATTGCGGCCAAATCCCCCGCATGTTGAATTGCCGGACCACTGCTGATGCGGATTGGCGCTTGCATTTCCGAGGCAATAATCATGGCCAAGGTTGTTTTTCCTAAACCCGGTGGACCGGATAGCAAAATGTGATCCGAAGGTGAATTTCGACTTCGTGAAGCCGATAGCAGTAGATCAATCTGGGCGCTGACCCGAGGTTGACCAACAAACTCCGTTAAAGATTTAGGGCGCAACGCCTGTTCTTGGGAGCGCTCATCCCCCAGGCTGTGCGAGGAAGTTATTTCTTCACTGGTCATTAGCTTCGACCATGAATCTGAAGTGCTCGACGTAAGAGCGCGCCAATTTCTTGCTTCTCATCGGATTGGGAAATTTCCTCGGCCAATGCATCTAAAGTTTCTAAACAGTCTCGTTGGGTGAACCCCAGATTGAGCAAGGCGCCTTCAATTTGATCGCGCCAAGTAAAGGTCAAGGATTTTCCACTGGCTGAGCTTTCGTCGAAATGCGAAACCTTATCCTTGAGCTCTAAGAGAACTCGGGCCGCACCCTTTTTGCCTAGACCTGGAATACGTTCCAGAATTCCGCCATTTTCATTACGAATGGCCGCAGCAATTGCAGGTGCGTCATAAACACTAAGCGCTGACTGCGCCACCTTTGGACCGATTCCAGTGACTGTCTGCAAGAGTTCAAATAACTCTTTCGACTTTGCATCTTCGAAACCAAATAGCGTGAGTGAATCTTCTCGAACCAACAAAGTAGTGTGGAAAGAAACGTGAGAGCCGACGTGCAATCCAGCGACAACTCGCGGCGACAAATTAACCAAAATGCCCACTCCACCCACTTCCACAATTGCAGAAGTGGTGGAAATTCCTTTCACGATTCCACTCAACGATGCGATCATATCAGTCCAACTTTGGAAACACGCGCCTTAGTCAGACGAGCTTTCTCCTTCGCCAAGGCAGTAGCTAATTTCGCATCGCCACCACCGCGCCAGTGATGACAAATGGCCAACGCTAACGCGTCCGTACTGTCAACGGGCTTGGGAATTTCACTCAGACGAAGCAGGCGTTGCACCATCTGGGCTATCTGCTTTTTATCAGCTCTTCCCGATCCAGTCACTGCCGCTTTAACTTCACTTGGTGTATGCATAACAACCGGCAATCCGGCACGAGCGGCGATCAGCAATGCGACGCCAGCGGCTTGACCAGTGGCCATTGCCGTCTTCACGTTCAGTTGCGAAAAGACGCGTTCTACCGCGATGACATCGGGTTGGTATTTTTCAACCCACTCCAAGATTCCTTGCTCCAATTCCAATAAGCGCAACTCCAGGGCAAGATCCGGTGACGTGCGAATAACGCCGACACCGACCATAGTCAGCGCCTGAGACCCGGATTTATCGACCACGCCCAAGCCACAACGAGTCAGACCAGGATCAACACCGAGCACACGCATGGCAATCCTTTCTGTCGTTAGCGAACTTACTAACCTAGGCTAGCCATTACCTCATCAGATACTTCGAAATTACCATAGACGTTCTGCACATCATCTAAATCTTCGATGCAATCTATGAGATGAAAAACTTTTAACGCAGCTTCGGCATCTAACGGCACCGAAACGCTAGCCAAGAAGGAAGACTCCGCGGATTCGTAATCAATTCCAGCGCCCTGCAGTGCAGTTCGAACTTGGACTAAATCCGAAGGTGCACAGACGACTTCGAAAGAATCGCCAATATCGTTGACCTCTTCTGCTCCGGCATCTAGGACCGATTCCAAAATTCGATCTTCGGTGACGGTAGCATCACTTTTGGCAACGATTATGACCCCTTTGCGGTTGAACATATACGCAACCGAGCCCGGATCGGCCATGCTTCCACCATTGCGAGTAACTGCGACTCGAACTTCTGATGCCGCACGATTTCGTGAATCGGTCAAACATTCAATCATCAATGCGACACCTGCTGGTCCGTAACCTTCATACATAATGGTCTGCCAGTCAGCTCCGCCAGATTCCAATCCCGCGCCGCGCTTAACGGCTCGGTCGATATTGTCAGCTGGCATCGAACTCTTCTTTGCCTTAGCAATCGCATCAAACAAGGTTGGGTTTCCAACGATATCCGCACCGCCAGATCGAGCGGCAACTTCAATAGCCTTAATCAACTTGGCAAAATTCTTCGCTCTTCTAGAGTCGATAATCGCCTTTTTATGCTTGGTCGTTGCCCATTTGGAATGGCCTGACATTTACTTCCCCTTACTTCCCAGATACCAGGTCACGGCAGACCTCTTCTACAAAGTATCTATGAACCCGATTATCTCCCGAAATCTCCGGATGAAACGACGTTGCCAGCAGGTTTCCCTGCCGAACTGCCACGGCATGATTATGGCCAAAGGCCGCCACTTCCGCCAAAACGCTCACTTCTGGCCCAATCTGCTCAACCCAGGGCGCCCTAATAAATATGGCTTTAATGGCTCCGTCAGAAATTCCCTGGAAGTGCAGATCGGTTTCGAATGAATCTACTTGGCGTCCGAAGGCATTCCTTCGAACGGTCACGGCCAAGCCACCGAAAGTCTCTTGACCTTTCGCGGCATCGGTCACTTCATCGGCGAGCAAAATCATTCCGGCGCACGATCCATAGACCGGCATTCCCGATCTGATTCTGCCTTGGATGAGATCGAATAGATCAAAACTGCGGGCTAACTTGGCGATGGTCGTGGATTCCCCACCTGGAATAACCATGGCATCTATCCCTACAATTTCTGCCGCAGTCTTTACTGGATAGGCATCAACACCTACAGCGATTAAGGCCTGCAGGTGTTCAGCAACATCACCTTGGAGCGCTAGAACTCCAATCTTCATTGTTACCAGCCTCGTTCGGCCAATCGATGAGGTACTGGGATTTCAGCAACGCTAATTCCAACCATGGCATCGCCTAATCCTCGCGAAACGTCGGCGACAACTTTGGCATCGTTGAAATAGGTAACGGCCTTAACACATGCGGCAGCACGTTTGGCTGGATCGCCAGATTTAAAAATTCCAGAACCAACAAAAACACCGTCGGCGCCAAGTTGCATCATCATGGCCGCATCAGCTGGAGTGGCGATTCCACCGGCAGTGAAGAGGACTACGGGAAGTTTGCCAGTTGCGGCAACTTCTTTGACTAGCTCAAAAGGAGCTTGCAATTCTTTTGCAGCGACGTAAAGCTCATCTTCACGCATGGAAGAAAGTCGACGAATTTCCTGGCTGATCTTTCGCATATGGGTGGTCGCATTGGACACATCGCCAGTGCCGGCCTCGCCTTTGGAGCGAATCATGGCGGCACCTTCGTTAATACGACGCAGCGCTTCGCCCAAATTGGTAGCTCCGCAGACAAAAGGAATGGTGAACTTCCACTTATCAATATGGTTTTCGTAATCGGCGGGAGTGAGAACCTCGGACTCGTCGATGTAATCCACGCCAAGACTTTCCAAAATTTGCGCCTCAACAAAGTGGCCAATTCGGGCTTTAGCCATAACTGGAATAGAAACTGCGGCCTGGATCTTTTCAATCATATCTGGGTCGGACATTCTGGAGACTCCACCTTGGGCACGGATATCTGCAGGTACTCGCTCCAGCGCCATAATGGCGACGGCTCCTGAATCTTCGGCAATCTTGGCCTGCTCTACGTTGATAACATCCATGATCACACCACCCTTGAGCATTTCTGCCATCCCGCGCTTAACGCGAGCGGTGCCAACTACATGTGGTGTTACATCTGACATTTCGACTCCTTGATTTAAGGCTCACCGTGCGAGCCAGATAAGTCTACTTTGAAGGTGAGGCTGATGCGCTCGCGGAAACTGGATAGGTAAAGGTTGGCTCGGTATCGGTCAACATGATCCAGATCTGACCGGGATTGAGGTTGGCTGGGGTGTTATCGGCCAAGGTCCAGGTGGTGCCATCGGTAGCGGTTGGGCGGTTCCAATTGACTGGGATTGCCTTCCCGTCTCGCAATAGGTAGCCCGTTCCAATCCCGACCGTGTTGCTAAATGGCGTGATCCCACCTTCGCGGTCTTTGAAGATCGAATTCGTGATGGAGACATTTTGAATAATCAGGGTTGGCGATCCAAGTTGAGTTCCCGCTACGGAGAGATCGGGCTTTCCATCGTGGGAAAGCAACCAACGCTTCTCTGTGGCCGACCAGCTGGCTTCATAATCGGCGGCAGGCCATTTCACCTTAACGTCGGTGATTGCTGCCCCAAAATTGCCGATTGAGCCAAAGGTGAAGCCCACACTTTTCACCTTATCAATTTCTGATTTATCCTGATTGATCGCCTTCGCCATCAGAAGATCGGCCTTGAGAATCAAATTCGTGGGAGCGAATCGGGTGTTATCTCGATAATAAATGGCGGCGGAATTTCGGTCAGCGCTGAGGTTCACCAAATTTGCGGCAGTTATTTGCGGGTAGAACTTACTTTGCGCTCCGCTAAAGGCAAAACCGACTCGACCGTACTGAGCCAAAATATCTAGGTCGCTAATTCGCGCTGAACGAACCGGACCGACAGCGGTCGGATAGTTCGAAGAGAAAACGGCGGCAATGCGAGTTAATCCACCTTCGACTTGCTCAACATAAACAACGTCGGCTTTTTCAAGGTTTATTTGGGGATGAGCAGGTCGGGTGTCATCAACTTTAACAACCAGAACTTCCTTGTTGCTTCCTGGCAGGCCAGTTAAAACATTCTTCTCAACCGGCGCCGCTGGTTTTGGATTGGATGTTGAGGTTGTTTTACCGCAGCCGGTTAACACAATCAAAGTTAGCGATGCTAAGCCAACGGTCTTTAGAAATCTCATAAAACATCGTCCTCAAATTTATAACGAAGTGGCAAAGGGGCATGACCGGCAAGTCTAAAAATACGAAAGACCAATTTAGTTCGTAAATTTCGGACGGCATTGACCGACTCCAAATGAATATTAATGGCAATCTTGATTTTCTCAGTCATCGCGGTTAGCTCTTCGGACAATGCAGGCGAAATTGTCCCAGAGACTGATTCAGAATCATCCTGCAGAAGACGCAATGATTCTGACAGAGAACTTTCGGCATCACTTCGATCACTAATGCTGGCTTCGCGAGCTTGATAGGCCGACGAGACGAGCAGCATGTAGGTGGCGGGATCCAAATCTGATTTATGCGCGATATCAATAGCGATGGCAGCCCGACGTTGCAGCACTGCATCAAGATGCTCCCAAGAAGTTTCAACGCGGTGATGCAGTCGGTCTAATCGAGTTGCAGAAAACGAGAGATACCAACTCAGGATCAAGAGAATTACTAGTGCCGAAAGAATAAATTTAGTCATTAGATCGGATTCGATTCCACACTCGGTTTTCCGAACCAAGACTTACCTTGTCATTGCCCACAAGCACCATTTCGTAAACATCGAGAATTTGTTCTGCAACCGTAGCCCAATCGTACTTTCGCGATTGTTCAAATCCAGCTCTTCGTAGCGCTTCGCGCCGTTCCGTGTCGTTTAGGAGAAGAATCAGCTGATTTGCCAAGTCGGCAGAATTTTCATTGGCAAAAAGTGCGCCAAACTCCCCGGCATTGAGCAACTGGGAAAAGGCCGGGATATCGCTTGCCATGATTGCAGTTTGAGAAGCCATGGCTTCGGTGAGAATAATTCCAAAGGACTCGCCTCCGGTATTAGGGGCGACGTAGATATCGATACTTTGAAAGAACTGTGCCTTCTCTTCATCGGAGAGTCGACCCAGAAAAGTAATTTTAGAACGAAGTGATGGCTCAATTTTCTTCACCACTGAACTTTCATCCCCCGGACCGGCGACAAGAACTCTCAGTTCTGGAAAAATCTTCGCTACTGCCGGTAATGCAGCAAGGAGAACTTCCAGACCTTTTCGAGGTTCGTCGAAGCGACCAATGAATCCAAGGGTGGGATTGCCCTTCCATTCAGGGCGCTGGGTTTCATCGACATATTTTGAAGTTGCAATGCCATTAGGGATCACGACAGCTTCAGTTTCGAAATGATCTTTCAAAGTCTGACGTGCCATTTCGCTGACCGCGATACGTGCAGTTAACTTTTCCAGTACCGGTTCCAGAATTGGTCCTATTGCGTAAATAGCTTTCTGCTTTGCCGAGGAAGCATGAAAAGTTCCGACCATTGGACCATCTGCCGCCCAACAAGCTAGCAGCGATAGTGAAGGAATCGCAGGTTCATGTAAATGAAGCAAATCAAAATCGCCATTGGAAATCCATTGACGAACTCGGGAAGACGCCACCGGTCCGAATAGGACTCGCGCAACCGCGCCGTTATATGGAATGGATACGGGTCGTCCGGCAGAAACTAACCATGGCTCCGTGTTGGCGCCTTCATCGGAAACTGGCGCGAAGACGGAAACCTGGTGTCCCAAGGAGATGAGGAATTCGGCAAGCTCCTTTATATGTATTTGCACGCCACCTGGCGTATCCCAGCCATATGGACAGACCATTCCGATCTTCAGCGGCTTCATTGTCCCCGCTCCTTGAAGTCTCCATCCACCCAAATTCGTTGCAACATATGCCAATCTTGAGTGTGAAGTTGAATCTGGTTTGCGAATCGGTCAGCACAGATCTGTGTCATCGCTGAAATCTTTTCGGCCTGACTTCCCGAATCTGGAATCGGTATTTCAGCTTCAAAGATGATTCGGATGCCATTTTTTTCATATTTTACAAATGCTGTTATCAACGGAGCCGAAGTTTGCATGGAGAGTAAGGCCGGACCTGCGGGCATTCGGGCCGGTCCGCCTGCGAAATCCACAGGAATTCCAGAGTTGGAAAGGTCTCGATCGGCAACAAGTGCAACCAATTTACCTGAGCGCAATCTCTGAGCCAGAGTGGCCAGAACTCTTGCGTTCAAATCCAAAACTTCCATACCAATTGCGGTGCGGTGAGCTAAGAATTTTCGAAAGAGTTTTTCAGGATCCAAGTGCTCGGCCACAGTCGTAAACGGGATACCCATAGCACAAAAATAGGCGCCTGCATGATCCCAATTGCCTGCATGAGGAAGCGAGACAATACAGCCTCGTCCTTGTTCTATCGGGTCACGAAGAAAATTCTCATTTTCAACAACAACACTGGCGATGATCTTCTCCGCATTCCAATTAGAGAATCTAAATGTGTCGCACCAATAGCGCAGGTATGAGCGCATGCCATCTCGAGTCATGAGATCTATTTCGTCACGAGAGAGCTCAGGTCGAATTCGACCATAGTTGCTGCGCAAACGTTGAATCTGTTTCCCATTACGCTTGAAAACAAAATCCGCAATGTGTTCGGCAACGGAATAGGCAAACTTTTCTGGTAACCACATCGTGAGTTTCCAGGCCGCGGAATAGCCCCAATAGATAACGTTTTGCTTCATCGGTTATCTTCTCGTTGCAACAAAGACGATACGAAGTCGTTCAGTCATGGTGTAAATACTGGCCAGAGCCAAAATCCACATTCCGACGGCAAGCGTGAAAGGAACGTGCAACCCGGTTAGACCAATTGCGAGCACAGCAATGATTAAGCGTTCGGTTCGCTCGGCGAATCCCCCGTTGCATACGATTCCCAAAGACTCAGCTCGGGCCTTTATATAAGAAACAAGTCCGCCGGCAACCAAGGCCACAAGTACGACTGGAACCAAGTCATCGTTTTTGGAGATCAGATAGAGCAAAACTCCAGCCAGAATACTGGCGTCGCTAATTCGATCCAAGGTGGAATCTAGCAATGCGCCCCAGGAACTAGAACCAGAATTGGACAGGCGAGCCATAGTTCCATCTAAGAGATCGAAGAGAACAAAAAATGCGACGACCAGAGTTCCAACCCAGAAATTGCCGTGGGGGTAAAAGAATAAAGCGGATGCGACCGTTCCAAGCGCACCTAAGGCGCTAATCATGTTGGCGCTCAAACCCAGGGCGAGTAAACCCCGGCATAGTGGCGTGATGATCCGGGTGACTGGTTTGCGCAATGAACTCTGAAGCATCAATACCATCGTAGGCTTGACCACCGTGAGCAACCTAATTTCCCAGCCGATTTCTCCCGATATACGCGTATCGATATGCGGAAATGGGGCGGTCGAACTTGCCCAAGCACTGAATCGGACACCCGCACCCTTAGCGCAGGCCGATGTGGCAATCTTTGTCGTAAGTGCCGTAACCGGGTTTTCGACAGACTTGCCAGCCGCCTGGGAGGAGGCCCGTTCTCGCTACATCCCCTCGCTAGTGGCAATTGGAGAATTGGAAAAGAGCGAGATCGATTTCGAAGATATGTCAGCAATTGTCGGAAAAACTTTAGACCCGATTCTCACTCCCTATTTGGTTCTTCACTCCGATGAAGGTTTTCCAACCGCTTTGATTAATTTGGCCAATTTGATGATCACCGATTATTCACTGGGATTAAAACGCACCATCCAGAGCGATCCAGAACATAAAGAACTGGTTGCCGAATTCCGCGAAGAATATTTAGCCGAGATTGAAGTTACTGGCGAAGATGGATTCGAACAAGGATTGCTCTTTCCCGCTATTCCAATCTCCCTGCATATCAAATTGGGAATCGCCGAAATAAACGAATACTTAGATCGTATTCCAAGCGGCCGCTAGATCAGATCTAGTTTTAGTCAGCAATTGCGGCAGGACTTTTGTTTGCCCAATTATTGGCATGAAGTTCGCATCTCCGCCCCAACGTGGCACCACATGCTGATGGATATGCGCGGCTACACCCGCTCCGGAGATCGCACCTTGATTCATTCCTAAATTGAATCCGGCAGCATTGCTGACTTTGCGCAAAACTTTCATGGCGTGGGCAGTCAAAGAGAATATTTCATTCCGTTCGGCATCAGTTAAATCCGTGAGATCGGCGATATGCCTATAAGCGCAGATGAGAAGGTGTCCGGCGTTGTAAGGGTAAAGATTCATCACCACATAGGCATCTGCGCCTCGAAAAACAATCAAACCCTCTTCATCGCTGAGCTTGGGGATATCGCAGAACGGGCAGGCGACATCATTGCCAGAAAGTGGTCGATTCTCGCCGGATAGATATTCCATCCGATGAGGCGCCCATAATCTTTGCCAGCCATCTGGCATTCCTACCCCGACAACTGCCTCAGACACAATTACACCTGACTGCGGTCGGCGATAACGGCGAGAACTTCTGCAATGGCCTGGTCAACTGGAATTTGATTTCGTTGTTCGCCACTGCGATAGCGGAACGAAACTGAACCAGCCAATTGATCTTCTTCCCCAGCGATCATCATGAAGGGAATCTTCTCCATCTGGGCATTTCGAATCTTCTTCTGCATGCGATCGTCGGAGTAATCGACTTCGATTCGGATTCCAGCCTTGCGCATCTTTGCTGCTACTTCTTGCAAATATGGATTGAAGGCTTCAGCGACAGGAATACCAATTACCTGAACCGGGGCTAGCCATGGCGGAAATGCACCAGCGTAGTGTTCAGTAAGCACGCCGAAGAATCTTTCGATCGAACCAAATAGCGCCCTATGAATCATTACCGGTTGCTGGCGGGTTCCGTCAGCGGCGGCATATTCCAGATCGAATCTTTGAGGCAATTGGAAGTCCACTTGGATAGTAGACATTTGCCAGGTTCGGCCAATGGCATCTTTTGCCTGCACCGAAATCTTCGGTCCATAGAAAGCAGCGCCTTCTGGATCCAAGACCAATTCCAAGTTCTGTTTTTCCGCTGCCTTGCGCAAGGTTTCTGTGGCAACTTCCCAAGCCTGGTCAGTTCCAACTGATTTCGCCGGATTGCGGGTTGATAATTCCAAATAGAAATCATTCAATCCATAATCTCGAAGCAAGTTGAGAACAAAGGTAAGCAAACTATCTAACTCATCGGGCATCTGCTCATGAGTGCAGTAGATATGCGCATCATCTTGAGTGAAGCCACGTGCCCGAGTTAGTCCATGGACCACGCCAGATTTTTCATATCGATAGACAGTTCCGAATTCAAAGAGCCGCAGCGGTAGCTCACGATAGGAACGCGAACTAGATTTATAAATGAGATTGTGAAACGGGCAGTTCATTGGCTTCATGTAATACTTTTGACCAGCGCGCTTTATGGTGCCATCGGCATGAAGTTCTTCATCTAAAACCATTGGCGGATACATACCCTCGGAGTACCAATCCAAGTGACCTGAAGTTTCAAATAGTGCGGCCTTGGTCAAGTGAGGTGAATAAACAAATTTGTAATCTTCTTCTTCATGGCGTCGTCGAGAATAATCTTCCATGGCGCGTCGAATAATTCCGCCTTTGGGATGGAACACCGCCAAACCCGAACCAACTTCTTCGGGGAATGAAAACAGATCCAACTCTGCGCCAAGTCGACGATGATCTCGCTTTTCGGCTTCAATCAACATCGCAAGATGGGCATCCAAATCCTCTTGGCTAGCCCAAGCAGTTCCATAGATACGTTGCAACATCGGATTCTTCTCGGAACCACGCCAATAGGCCGCTGCCGATCTCATCAACTTAAACGCAGGGATGTGCTTTGTGCTAGGTAGGTGAGGCCCGCGGCAAAGATCGCTCCATGCAGGTTGTCCATCACGACCCAAGTTGTCATAAATTGTTAGT
Source organism: uncultured Actinomycetes bacterium (assembly GCA_903850565.1). Lineage (GTDB taxonomy): Bacteria > Actinomycetota > Actinomycetes > Nanopelagicales > Nanopelagicaceae > CAIMZW01. Next base: position 12,577 of record CAINLV010000020.1, on the reverse strand, counting down.
TCCCCGGCACCGACCTCAACGCCGGATTCATCATCGGAAGGCGTCGCCTTGAGACCAATGAGTTCGCATTTGTAAGGTTCGTGGGCAAGTTCAGCAAGCGCCTCGGTTTCAGTAACTACCCTGCGGCGAAACCGTTGTCCAGATTTCACGATCTTCTTCATGGCAGATTCCAGTTTTACTAAATCTTCGGGCGTAAACGCTTTTTCTGGATCAAAGTCATAATAAAAACCATTCACAATTGGTGGGCCAATTCCCAGTTTGGTACTTGGGAAGACTTCTTGGACTGCCTGGGCTAGCACGTGAGCCGTGGAGTGGCGTAGTACGGCCAAGCCCTCGGCCGACGAAATGGCAATGCCTTCTACAACATCCCCATCCACGAGCTCACTCCAGAGATCCTTGATCTGGCCATTGATTCGACAGACAACTATTTCGCTCTGGTCGGCAAAGAGGTGTGTGGGGCGCTGATCCCCCGCAACAGATTGAACTTCGCCGTTCACCGTAATCGAAATATTGTTGGTCATAGTCTCAGGTTATCAAGAATCCGGGGCGGCTTGAGCGCGATTCCTGAATTCACCCGCCAATGCCATTAGTTTTTCTGAAATCGGCAGTGATTTTCCTTGCAAACTTCCCACTTGTTGGAATTCCCGCAAACTTGAAAGCAAGGCCATACCTTGAATATGGCCCAATTCATCTAGGTCAACGCTACGCACAACAATCTTCGGGAACCATTCCAAGGCAACTTCGCGAACTACTCCAGGCAACCCACCGCTACTCAGATCCGGAAAAACAATAGCTCCATCTAAATCCAAAGCCACATTGGCCATGCCAGATTCAATGACTTGATCGGATTCATTTATCAATAGTGAATCTTCATATCCAGATTGAACGGACCAACGCAACGCTGCGGCGGAATATCCATAAGATAAAGATTTTACGGAGTTCAGCAGAAATCCCGCTGGTTTTCGATCTGGGAATACTCCTAGTGAAATGGGCAAGTCTGTCTTTCTATATTCCTCATGTGTAATTAGGAAATCTCCATTTGCAAAAAAGGTAAGTCGCAGCTTGCCCGACCCTTCGAGCGCGGTTTTCTTCACAACTTCTTGACAGATGGCATCTAGATTTGAGGAGTAAGGAAGCGAGAGAAAGATCGCATCAGCAGATTTCTGGGCTCGCGCTAAATGTCTATTTAGAAAATAGATTCTGTCCCCATCAGTGCGCAACGTTTCAAAGAGACCATCGCCACGCAACCACGAATGGTTAGTTGTTGAAAGTGTCACAAAATCATCAGCAAGGTACTGCCCGTTAAACCAAGAAATCTTTTTCATATTCCTTCTCCCCCGGCGATCTTGATCAAATGTCGCGCCTTCAACTCTGTCTCTTCCCACTCCTGGAGCGGATCGCTGCCCCACGTGATTCCAGCGCCCGTACCAAAACGAATGTGCATCGAATTCTCTTTCCAAAAAATGCGAATACCAACAGAAAGAAGTGCATTTCCGTCCTCGACCCATCCCAAAGCACCGCAATACGGTCCGCGCGGGATTTTCTCCACGGCCGCGATCATCTTCACTGCCGAAGATTTTGGCGCGCCGCTAACTGAACCCGGTGGCAACAGCGCCTGCGATATGTCATTCCATGTGGTGCCTTCAATAAGTACGCCCTCAACATCGGAGACTAAATGAAAGAGCCCAGGATGTTCTTCCACTCCTAACAACCTGGTCGCATCCACACTTCCTGGTTTGGATATCTGTCCGAAATCATTTCGCATCAAATCAACAATCATGATGTTCTCTGCTTGATCCTTAAGACCAAATTGGGAAGTGGTTGAAGTTCCCTTAATGGGACTGGACTTAATCTTCGTGCTCTTCGAATCCTTGGTGCGCTGCAAGAAAAGTTCCGGAGATGCGGATGCGATTTCAAGACCAGGAATCCTTAGGTAGCTGGCATACGGTGCGGGATTATCTTTAAGCAAAAGCGCAAAGAGTCCCTGCAGGTCAGAGTCACAAACATTTTCAAGAATTCGACAAGCATTGACCTGATAGACCTCCCCAGATGCAATCGCTTCTCTGATTCGGTTGACGTAGTCCACATAGGCAATTTGATCCGATGAACTTTCCCAGCGACCAGTAAGGCTTGCCCATTCGGCATCTGGAAAATCCGCTGCCACCACAGTTCCAAAACGGGCACACGTCCAACGGCCCTCAAATGAGACTGTGACCGCCCAAAATCCGGGTCGGTCCAAAGCGGCTGGGTCGTGAGAAACCTCCAAGAGATCTACGGCCAATTTCCCGTCCATCCAAAACATGGAGCTATCCAATCGACCTCCCATCCCCCACAATTTTGGAACCGAAAGCCACAAAATTTGGCACCATCGGCTGAAACTACTCGCTGAATTGGTCGAAGGCAGTGGTTTAGGATAGATTTCGTTCTCGCTCACGCGGATGTAGCGCAGTTGGTAGCGCGGAACCTTGCCAAGGTTCAGGTCGCCGGTTCGAACCCGGTCATCCGCTCTCTTAAAGAGAGGGCTTCTGCCCATAGTAAGTCGGTATGAAAGTTGTTGAATTACCCAAAGTTACACACTTGGTGGAGTGGCCGAGAGGCGAGGCTCAGGACTGCAAATCCTGCCACACGGGTTCAAATCCCGTCTCCACCTCCATAATTTGCCATCTGGTTCTTCCCATAAGATACGCAGGTGCTAGAACGATCAGAGCGTCCTTGGGGCCACTACGAAGTCCTTCAAGAATCAGCGCTTCACAAAGTCAAATGCCTCTGGGTTTCCCCTGGCATGCGTCTTTCCTACCAACGCCACCAATATCGCGGTGAACACTGGTTCATCGTTCAAGGAAATGCTGAAGTCACATTGGATGGCGAAGTATCAGTTCTTCAAGCAGGAGAATCGATTCAATTCCCCATAGGAACCTGGCATCGCATTGCCAATACTGGCTCCGACGAATTGATTTTTGTTGAAGTGCAGACGGGAATCTCTTTCGACGAAGCAGATATCGAACGCAAGGACGATGACTTCGGTCGAGTCGTGTAACATTCCACCACCGAGGACGATTGGCTCAGCGGTAGAGCACCACATTGACATTGTGGGGGTCACTGGTTCGATCCCAGTATCGTCCACCAACAGGTGCTAACAAGTACCTAAGCCGTATGTAGACAAATGCTTTTTGGAAGCTCCAATTTGGATCTTTCAGAGAGCATTTTCTAATTTAGAACTGCATTTTCATCTCAACGAGCCAAGTAACTAGATCTTTTAGCTAAACAATGCAAAAAGGCCGCCCTTTCGGGCAGCCTGATTAACTCTTTTTTTCCTCTTCTACTTTTTCTTCTACTACTTCCACCTATTAGGGTTTGGGTGGGTCCCCGATTAAGAGTATCTCTCCAGTTACAAGGTCCACTCTCTCACCTCTTTCCGCAAGAGCAGCTATCGCCGCAATCTCCCGGGCTACTTTGGTTCGACTATTGGAAGCAATAATTCGAGAACGAGTATGACGTCTTGGCGTACGCGTCTTAATCTCACGAGCGGCGTCCAGGCTGTACACCCCGGCCTGACGCAAACGCCACCTCTCAACCTCTACTAAATTGGCCGCCATTGAATTAAATAACACGACTAAAGACACTTTGGCACGACCCATAACGCGAAAAGTTCCACGCCGCACCGACTGCTTCGCCTCATCTTTGATTTTAGCAAATGCACTCTCAACGAGATTGCGACGATTGACACTCCATTGATGCTCTGGTGTTCCGGGGATGTAAGGCTGCCAGTAGGGCACCTCATCGAAGGGAACTGTTACCGAAGATTGCGTGCAGATTGCAGGTTTAGGTGAGTTCACAATTACAGGAAGCGCGTTTCCGATTTGAATACGATTTAATCTACCTGATTGACTACTTGGTTTATTCGCGCAAGAGATGGCGCCTTTTGCCAGAACCGAAGCTGCGCAGTAAAACTTTAGTGAGCCATTTGCCTGGCGCGCTCCACCATCTACTCGAATTCTAAAAGGAGCTCTCTGTAGGTTATGAGCTGCAATGTAAGCACGGTCATCCTTTGTAGAAAACATCGAAGGTTCAATTGACTTGCGAAGGCTCTCAGGCATTCCAGGTGAGTACGGAATGCCATCAACGATTACAACTCCGCTTGCTAAAGTTTTCTTATAGCGCAATTGTGGCTGGGTGAGCATAAAATGCGGAGTAAGTCCTACATTATGCATACGCAGCTGCCAATCTATCGCTCTGCTGTACTCGCGGTCGGCGGTAATATCTCCTCGAACGCGGTCTTCCTTTCCTGCTAACTCATCTTCTTTTTCGTGATGGGCAATCATCGTCTCAACCACTCGCGCTCCTTCACCGGCACCTCTTACTGCACCGGTTTTCACTGCAAGGTGGTCAATTAAGTAAGGAACATCAGCTCCTCGATTATTTACTCCGCAGTCCTTCTCCATCCAAACAACCGCGGTCACCAGATATCCCAGACCAGAGTCTGCTTTATTATCACCCTTGGTCCACCAAGTTGCATCCGGGTCGCTCATCTCGTGAGAGCGAGGAGCTTTCGGCTGCTTTACTCCATATTTATCTTTGTAAGTAGTGGCCCTTCTAGTTCTATGTGAGGCCTCCCAAGAAGAGATGTATGTGCCATCGAGCGCATAATCGCCCTCGTGTCCTGAGTTTTTTGGGTGAGTAGCGGCTAACCCTTTGCGGACAAACTCATCAAGGCGCGTCTCATTATCTGTCAGTATCTCGTTTATCAAGAGCGCGTGCTCTAACTGATCGAGTTCTTCTTCTTCGCCCATCCCCAGAAGTTCTTTCATCTTCTCTTCAACAAACAGAACAGCATTAGACTCGCTATGAGCGCTGGGATTTAGAGCAGCTGCCATCAAACCAAATGAGTTACTGACCATCTTTTCTGTGACAACAAATTTCGGAGCAAGACCTAAATGTTTTCGTGACGCGCTATCTAAGCCAAATGCCAACATTCTCCAAACGTCTCGAATAAACATTGGCCTCTCCAAAATCGCTAACATCAGGCAAGCGGTAAGTACTGCCTTTATAGAAACATCAGGTTTGCGTCCTCCAGGGTGTTTTCCTTTTTCCTCTCTTCGAGCATGTGGCATCAAAGGCTCCATCATTTGAACCAAGCCACTGCGTGCAATCACTTGTGAAGCTGCCGTTATCTGTGCACTAGTTGGCTTTGGTACAGAAGCATTGCGAACCACCACGCGAGGCTTTGGGGTTCGAGTTGGAGCAAGAAGCTTGTGTTTTGGGTTGATTGGGTAAGCAGTTATCGATGCCATTTACATACCTACCTTGTACTGCTTCAAGTGCTCATGCTTACTCTGGTCAAAATTACTCATCCCACCGCGAACGGCAGTGATATAACTTTTATCATCGGGCGTCAAACCATTTGATATCTGGTGTATCAAAGAATCATGTGCAGACACGACCCCAGCTTTGCGCAATGAAATAAACGAAACCTCATTCTCTAGCAGCTCTCTCATCCAGTTGCTGCGAGCTCGACCTGTTACAAATACTGGCACCCCACTACTTTTTCTCTGTAACTTGTGGGGCGACTGCGAATTACCTTCTTGTGATAAACCAAGAAATAAATTATTGCCAACTATTTTCGCAAGAGCAGATAACTCATCTTCGTACTTTGCCAAAATCGGTACTTCTCGAGCTCCTCTATCCCCACCCGAGTAAAGACCTTGAGTTTGGATAACAACTCCCCAAGGAGTAGAAACTAAATCACTTCCCAGCGCACCACCTAGCTCGCGACCGGTAAGCCCTGCACCAAAACATAAAAGCAGCGCTGCCAAAAGGTGCGATGAGTCTTGGCTGCTATTTCCTCTAGCATATGCAAATAACGCAGTTACCTCACTCTGGCTGTACCTACCCGGCAACTGTCTACGAGGGTATTTGAGAGCTTTCCTAACGTCAGTAGATACTGGCAAAACTGCGGCGCGAATATTTCTAAGATGTGACAAATCCCGGACCCGCGTTGATTTGGCTCGCGTACTTGTCACACTAAGAGCCAAAGTTGCAGCCAGTGCATCATCGCAAAGCAGTTTCTCAAAATCGTCAATTACATTTCCACCAGTAAAACGCGCCGCCGTGTGACTAGACAGAGCTTGCAGGTAGTCGCGGGCCTGCTCTATATTCTTTATCTCAACCTTCAACAAGATCTTGCGCACCGTAGGCATAACCTCTTCCCAAACTTTCAACACCTCTTCACAACCTCTAAGCGGCTTCCAATTTTCTATCAGCTCCGCAATCGAACCCTCGCCTTTTGTACCAACAACGCCTATCTGTGTAACGGTGGCAGATTTACGGGTTTTACGACTTGCGACCCGAGCAACTACTGGAGCGACCAAAGTGGTATCTATATTTTTAGGGGCGGCCGGAGCCCGCTTGCTCTTTCTCTTTGCCTGGGTGGCCCGTTTGCTCTGCCCGGTGGTTGGCTTCTTCTCTGAGCGTGCAACAGCGCCTTTTAGGACGCTTTCCTTGTCATACTTCATTCTGTTCCTTCTAACTTTCATTATGTGCGTTTTACCGTACACCCTCTTGTGGACAGTTTTGTTTGTTGACCTTGACTGTGCCCGGGGGCTCTCCAAAAGGTGTTCGCAGTACCGACCAGGTCGTTTGTTTTGGTGGGCAACTTTTAGGCCTAGATGCTGGTTTTTTAGCATTTATCAAGACACTCTTACTTATGGCACAAAACCTCGGATCCGTGGGTCCAGCTAGCCTCTTGAAAAAAGGCACAAGTTGGCTCGACCAAAAGGTTGTGTTCGTAACCCCGAGAAAAGAATTAGCCGAAGCTGCAATGATGGTTTGGAAGATCACCTATAAATTGCGACAGGCACAAGGAGCTAGAAGGCTCTCCAGTTTTACACTCAGTGCCCTCGCCGGCTTACGTCGACAGACAGTAGCGGACGTAATGATGGGTGAGGTTTGGCCAGATACTAGAACTCTTCTTCGCCTTTGCGCCGTTCTAGATTTAGAGATAACCGTGGTCAATAAAAATGAAGAAATCTAATATGTCTGTGCATCCCACTAGCGTGACGGGATGCAAGTCAATATGAGAAATACCCGCACGTGTCTATTACTTACATCAGAAGAGTTGGAGAAATAAGTGGCTCAGCCAAAAGGATTTGAAGATAAGGTCTCGTTAATCTGGTCCATCGCAGATATTCTTCGCGGGGATTTCAAGCCTCACGAGTATGGTTCAATCATTTTGCCCTTTGTTGTGCTGAGAAGACTTGAGTGCGCATTGATGGCAACAAAGGCGGAAGTAATTAAGCAATCTTCTTCTCTTGCGGGCAAGATCGAAAATGTAGAACCAGTTCTGCGTAAAGTTTCTAAACACACTTTTTACAACACCTCTCCTCTTGACCTTGGAAAACTTCTTCAGGACCCGACAAAGATTGGCGCTAATCTCAATACGTATATTGGCGCTTTCTCGCCCAGTGCAGCTGAAGTTTTAGAGAAGTATGGTTTTCCGGATAAGGTCAAGAAGTTAGAAGAGCAGGGTCTGCTCTATCAGATAGTAAGTAAGTTTGCGGATGTAGATTTGAGTGAAGCTTCAGTGAGCAATGAAGCGATGGGCTTTGTCTTTGAAGAGTTGCTTCGCAAGTTCTCTGAAATGTCTAACGAGACAGCTGGAGAGCACTACACCCCGCGCGAAGTTATTCGCCTTATGGTCAATCTCCTTTTTGTTGAAGATACAAAAGCGCTTACAGGACAAAAACCAGTGCGCACGTTGTATGACCCAGCTTGTGGCACAGGTGGAATGCTTTCGGTTGCAGAGGATTACCTGCATAACCTCAATCCAAATATCAAACTTGAGGTATTTGGACAAGAACTCAATCCTGAGACTTGGGCTATTAGCAGATCAGACTTAATGATTAAGGGTCAAGATCCAGCCCGTATTACTTTGGGAAACAGTCTTACTGATGTGGATGGTCACGCAGGCGCTCACTTTGATTACTGTATTTCTAACCCGCCATACGGTGTGGACTGGAATAAGTATGCTGATAAAATTCGAGACGAAGCAGAGAAACTTGGAATGGATGGCCGTTACGGGGCAGGTCTTCCGCGGATAAGCGATGGATCTTTCTTATTTATCCAACACATGATCAACAAGATGAAGCAAGTAAAAGATGACGCAGCAACTCCGGAGATTATTGAAGGTGGAAGTCGCATCGCAATTATTCTCTCTGGTTCACCCCTCTTCTCTGGTCAAGCAGGCTCGGGTGAGAGTGAGATCCGTCGTTGGATAATTGAAAATGATTGGTTAGAAGGCATCATAGCTATGCCAGATCAGATGTTTTACAACACTGGCATTGGCACCTTTGTCTGGATTATTAGCAATCGTAAAGATACAAAGTCAAAGGGGAAAGTCCGCCTGATTGATGCTCGTGATTTTGGCACTAAAGTTCGCAAAACTTTAGGCGCTAAGCGCAAAGAATTGACAGAAGAAGCCATTGCAGAAATCACGGAGCTCTACTCTGGATCTATTGGCAATAAATCAGATAAACGCATAAAGATAATGCGTAATGAAGAGTTTGGTTTTGCGCGTCTGACAGTTGAACGCCCGCTGCGTCGCGTCTGGCGTATCGATGAAGATGCTCTTTTATTAATGCCAGCCGCTATCCGCGTAAAACTAGAGGATGCGAGGCAAGAAACTTTCACAGACCAAAAGAAAGCGGAGGCTGCTCTAGCAGCACTCGGCTTAGAAGGTAAAGAGTTAACTCTCGCGCTCAAAACCATTGCTTCTACCGATAGCAAAGCCTCACCACTTATTGGCAAGAAGGGTGATGTAGAGGCTGACGGAGATCTCAGAGATAACGAGAACTTTGAACTACCAACTGGGTTCATTGAACTTAGTGAAGCAAAACGCGCGGTTGCTATCGAAAAGTTAGCAGAAGCACACCTAGCAAAAGAGATCCATCCTTATGTAGCAGATGCTTGGATTGATCACAGTAAAACAAAGATTGGCTATGAGATCCCATTTACTCGTCAGTTCTATACTTATACTCCACCTCGCCCAGTTGCGGAGATCCGCAGCGAGATAGAAACTTTAGAAAGTCAGATCCAAGATCTAATGAAGGATCTTGCGTGAGTACGAAAGTTCCTGGATGGGTCGTAAACCCGAATACAAAGTTGGAGTTTGTTCCACTTGGTAGATTGGTCCGCCTAAGAAATGAGAAAAACGACCCAATTCGCATGACGCAGGTGTTATCACTCACGGCAGATAGGGGCGTTATTCGATATGAAGATAAAGGCGCTGTTGGAAATAATGCGTCAGAAGATATCTCCAGATATTCAATAGTCCGTAAAGGTGACATTGTTGTAAACAGTATGAACGTGATAATTGGCTCGGTAGGTCTTTCAAAATACGATGGCGTGCTCAGTCCTGTTTACTACGTTCTAACACCTTTAGAAAATGATCTCGTAGATATGAGGTATTTGGCCTACCATTTCCAAGTAAAGAGTTTTCAACAGTCTTTGATCAGAATTGGATACGGTATTCTCGATCACCGCATGAGGATCCCTTGGATAAATCTCAAGGCTGAATTGATTGCACTCCCACCTCTAGAAGAACAACGGCGCATAGCGGATTATTTAGATCAACAAGTACCAAGGATTGACCAAGCCGTTTTGTTATTTAGACGTCAACTTGCAACTTCTTCTTTGGCGTTCATGTCGAAAGTCGAACACCAAACGTCAGCACGTCTCAATCCAGCTGACCCTTTCCGTCGATTTCGAAGGTTGGGAAAGGTAGATCCTATTACTTCCATTGCCGGGTTAGAAGGAGATGTCACATTTCTTGGATTAGAGGATGTCCAACCAGGGAAGCTAGGTGATTTCTCAAACACAAGAAATGTAGATGGCGTATCTTCAGGTTATTCTAGATTCAAGTCCGGCGACATTTTGATACCGAAAGTTTCACCCTCATTTGGTCACGGGAGAGCCGTAGTCGCTACAGCGCTAGTGTCATCAGTTGGTTTTGCGTCAACTGAAGTATATGTATTTCGCTCAAACGATCCTGGAGATTGGGACTATATATGTGGCTCGTTTAGGGCAAGAGATTTCCTACTAGCTGGTGAGGCAACTTATCAAGGTGTAGCAGGGGTCAAAAGGGTCGATAGAGACTTTATTTTGGATTGGCCGATACGTTGGCCCGATAGACAAACCAGAGAAGCAGTTGCAGCCAAAATACAAAAAGGTCAACAGGATCTTGAAAATCTAGATTTCAAGACCGATGTAGCAGTCGCGAGCCTCCGTGAGTTGAGGAGTTCACTCATCACCGCAGCAGTCACTGGAACATTCGATGTAACAACTGGAAGGAGTGTTGCCTAATGGCTGAGCTTGCACACTACGAAAGCACTCTTGAGCAGTTGATTTCCGAGCACCTTGAGGCCAATGGCTGGTTCGCGGGCACCGCTACCAATTACTCGCGCGACCTTGGCCTAGACACCGAAGAGCTCCTTGCATTTATTCAAGCAACTCAGCCTGATGCCTGGAAGCGTCTGGTAACTATGCACGGCACGGAAGCGGCCGCGGTTACTAAGTTTTCTAAACGCTTAGCAAATGAGATTACTGAGCACGGCGCTATTTACGTACTACGAAAAGGCGTAAAGGATCTAGGTGTAAAAATTGAACTGGCCTACTTTGCGCCAGCTCACGAATTAACTGAATTGCTGGGCGATCTCTACGCAGCTAATCGCTTGACCGTTACCCGTCAAGTAAAGATGAGTGAGACATCCCTTGATGACAGTATTGATTTAGTCTTTTTTGTAAATGGCATTCCAGTTGCAACTGCCGAGCTCAAATCTCAGACCGCCGGCCAGAATGTAAAGGATGCAATTCGTCAGTACCGCTATGACCGCAAACCAAGTGACCTTATTTTTCGCTACCGTTCACTAATTAATTTTGCCGTTGATGAAGATGATGTATTTATGACCACCAAACTTCAGGGCGCAAATACGATTTTTCAACCCTTCAATCAAGGATCTGCCGGCCCTGGTAAAGATGGCGGTAAAGGCAATCCTCTAAGCCCTAACGGAGAGCGCACTTCATATCTTTGGGAGCAGATACTCGAGCGCGATAACTGGCTCAAACTTTTAGGCAGCTACATTCATACGGCGCATCTAAAAGATGAAGCTACTGGCAAACTATCCGGAGAAACTCGTACAGTCTTCCCACGCTTTCACCAGTGGCACGCAGTTGAAGCGCTGCTTGCTGCAACTATCGATGCCGGACCTGGAGTTAATCGTCTCTGTCAGCACAGCGCAGGAAGCGGAAAGTCCAACACAATTAGTTGGCTAGCTCACCGCCTCTCTGTTCTGCACGCTCCTGCAAATCAACGACCTGACAGTCATCTCGCATCAAAAGGTGTTATGGCAAATGAGCCTATCTTTGACAAGATTATCGTTGTTACTGACCGCCGTGTTCTCGACCAACAACTACGAGATACGGTCTCGTCCTTTGACCATCAACCAGGTTCTATTGTGTCTATTACCGAAGATGCAGGAGCCAAGAATGCACAGCTTCGCACCGCACTTGAGTCTAAAGCGGCTCGTATCATCATTACAACAATTCAGACCTTCCCTGTTTTGGCTCAATCTGCAGTTGCACTGGCAGCTACACGTTTTGCAGTTATCGTGGATGAGGCGCACTCGTCTCAAAGTGGTGAGACCGCAAAGGACCTAAAGTTTGTATTGGGCGGGCAAAGCAAAGAAGAAGAGTTGGATGCAGCAGAAGAATTTGACGCGAATAACCGAGTTGAAGAGCCATCCCTTGAAGATTTATTGGAAGCATCTGCTATCTCTCGCGGTAAGGCAGATAACATCACCTTCTTCGCATTTACAGCCACACCTAAGGGCAAGACTTTAGAACTTTTTGGAGAGAAGGGCCGCGAAGGCGAGAGCGATAATATCTATCGACCATTTCATCTCTACTCAATGAAACAAGCTATCCAAGAAAAGTACATCTTGGATGTACTCCAGAATTACACGACCTACAAGACTTATTACAAACTTGCCAACGGATTAAGTGGAGCAGACATTGAAGTTCCAAAAGGCGCAGCAGCATCTGCCCTGGCCCGTTTTGCTTCTTTGCATCCTGCTAACTTGGCACAGAAGGCAGAGATAATTGTTGAACACTTCCGTGTCAATACATCCAAGAAAATTGGCGGGACCGCCAAAGCAATGGTGGTTACTCGCTCACGCCTTCACGCGGTGCGTTACAAGCAAGCCATCGATATCTACATCAAAGAGAAGGGTTACAAAGATGTAAAGACACTTGTGGCATTCTCTGGAACAGTCTTCGACCCGGATGCTAAGGATTTGGAGTACACCGAGTTCTCAATGAACCACTTCCGCAGTGCTGAAATCCCTAAAGAGTTTGCAAAGTCCTATCAAGTTTTAGTAGTTGCCGAGAAGTTCCAAACAGGCTTTGACCAGCCACTGCTTCATACGATGTATGTAGATAAGCGCTTAGATGGCATTACGGCGGTACAGACACTTTCCCGCTTAAACCGCACTCACCCTGATAAAGAAGATACTTTCGTCTTAGATTT
>CAINLV010000019.1 GCA_903850565.1 uncultured Actinomycetes bacterium | reverse complement strand
GTTGCCTCGTCTCCATTTTTCTCTATAGTGGCGATACCCGTCAGTCCTGAATCACCATAGCAGTCAGAAACCCTAAAGGTCCATCCGTAATGAAACGGGAGGTTTCGCCATTCTTGAAATTCACTTTCCGTTAGGCGGCGTGTCCGCAAATTCATTTGGTTGGTTTTGTTCAGTAGCTGCACCGTTCGCGGCAGATTGGAAACGTTGATTTCTTCAACGATCACTTCCAATTTCAATTGGGCCAGCCAGTCGTCGAAGGATTGGGCCATCGACATGATTTCCTGTCGCTCTCTCTCTACAACGTACATTTCATGACGTCTGCCATCCTCCTCGCTCAATTGAGGCGCATCAAAACAGTCCAATCCGAGAAGAGTCTTCTTGAAAAACATTTTGTTGGCAGGCATTTCTGGAACAAGCACTTCCGGCAGCGCATCCCGGACACGGGCGCGTTCAACAGGATTATCGTCCAAAAAGACAATCGATTGCAGGCCTAGATTCAATTCCTTGGCTACTTCAATGATATTAGTGGCCTTGTCCTGCCAGTTTATTCTCCAGATGATAAAGTCATCTTTCCGCAGAATCATTTCAGGGTGATTGGCAATGGCATCAAGGGCGGTTTGTTCTTCATTTTTACTGACAATGCCTAGCAAAATCCCACGGTTGCGCAAATTTTTAAGCGACCGCTGAAAGTCTGCAAAGGCTTCACCGATTGGGTCATGCCCCCCTAAGCGTAAGTTGGGCCAACCCTCGTCACCCACGATACCGCCCCAAAGGGTGTCATCCAAATCGACAAGAAGCAATTTCTTGGCCTTGCCGGCAAGTCCACCAAGTGCGGCCAAGCAATCCATTGCCGCTTCTCTGAAGACTTCTGGCGAAAAAGGGACTTTGCCCATATACCAAAGACGAGGATCGTAGGCATTTTTTCCGGCGCAGGCAATCCATCGGCGGGATTCTTGGATGTAGGCGTTGGAAGAGGACCCCAAGCCTTCAGCCAAGCGATGATTTATCAGCGAAAGAAAATAGGAGAACCCCATAGAAGGATGCCAATCAAGCAAACCCCAACCTCGTTCCTGAGGATCAAAGGTCCAGTTGGCGATCAACACGGTTGGGATTTTTTTGGCAATTTTTTGCAGGCATTCTATGAAGCGATCAACCTCTTGCAAAAGTAGATGCTCGTCAATCGCTTCATATTGCATTAAACGCTGGAACTGGGCAAAAAGCGCTTCTGGTCGAGTCCATACGATGGCTATATCCAAATGCCCCTGCCATACAGCATTGTTTTGATCAAGAAGAAGAGCCAAAGGTTGATTGGATGGGGCTACTTCAAATTCGTATCGGTCTTCACTGTCAAGGTTTCTTAAAATATTAAGAAAATTATCGGCGGTAAAGTCCGTCAATATTAGACATTTATTACTCATAGCATTCAAAACAACAATGAGCCATTGTCATGTCCGTAGAGACTAGCCTGAATTGCAGCCCGCTTTCCTTGGTTAATTGAGTAGCCATGAACCCGCATCCAATACCCGATTTTAAGATAATTCACCGGAGCTTGAATCTGAAGCAATCTGCGACTGGAAAGCCG
>CAINLV010000018.1 GCA_903850565.1 uncultured Actinomycetes bacterium | reverse complement strand
CTGATAGCAACATGGAATCGTCATCTAAATAGACAACAGCAGTTCCAGCGGCTTGACGTGATAGGCGACCGGTTTCAAACCGAATCTGCCTTTTTCCAAACTTACCGTTATCAATATTGGCAACGGCGAACTTCACATCTTGACCCTCCATGGGTCCTCCATTTCTAATTCTTGCGCATCAGTAATGGATCTTCGATCGAAGCCCACGGGTTCGTACCCGTAAACCACTACCGAGGACCGATTAACTGATGTGAAAGAGTTGTACTTAATTAGCGGCGAATGCCGAGCTTTTCGATAATCGCTCTGTAACGTGTTATGTCGGTCTTGGCGAGGTATTGCAGAATTCGACGACGCTTACCTACGAGCAACAAAAGACCACGACGATTATGGTGGTCGTTTTTATTGGTCTTGAGGTGTTCGGTAATTTGTTCAATTCGTCGGGATAGCAGCGCGACCTGAGCTTCAGGACTTCCGGTGTCAGTGGCCGAAGCGCCATATTTGGTGATGATTTCTAACTTCTCTGCAGGCTGTAACGCCATGAGGGCACTCCTTGGACTGTCACGAGGGCCTCGGTGTAATTCACGAAGGCTCGCTAACTCGCTTTGTTAGGTAAGGGTACCAGCGAGCAGGCAACCTCACGAAATTAAGCCCATTCTCCCCGCTATCGGCTCAAGCTCCGCAATCGGTTCAAGCCCCGCTCGGCTTCCCGCACCGCCACCCGACCCAAATCGGGGTGATCGGCCAAGAATTGCCGTACCGCGGGCTTATCAAAGGCAGTGATATCTCGAAGGGCCCAGCCAATCGCCTTCACGATGAAGAATTCCCGCTCTTTGGCCCTCTGGTGGCAGAGCCAGAGGAGAAACTCGGTATCTGTTTCGGCCCGGCGACCCCGCTGATGGCCAATTGCCGCCCGATTGAGCCAAATATTGGGTGCGCCGATCCACTCTTTCATCAAGGCCCGGGAAGGATATTTCCAGGACAGTGGGGAAACAGCCGCGCTTCCCAAGCCATCGACCGTATCCCACCAGGATTTTGTCGTGATGAGCCCGGCGACCTCACTCTTCAAGAAGTTTCGGTCCGCCACCTCAATAAAATGATCGAGCAGGTCATTGGCGGCGTAGGCATACTCGCGCTCGCGTTGGGCGTAGAGAAGAGCAGCCGCAGACCCCAATTCCTTGGCGGTAGGAATCGGTAAGGCTTTAAAGACCGGTTTGGTGGCTGCTCGACGATCGGGCGCGGACATTCCCAAATACGGGGCAATGTTCTTCATATAGGCCTGGGCGCCTTGAGCCCTAATGGGATCCTTAATCGGAATAAGGACCTTCTTAGTATCTTTAAGAACCCGCTGCGCAAATTCCATGGCGATCATCCACCTAAAAAGTAGAGAAGGTTTCCGCTCTAGCCCACTCATCACCATTCACAGCGGCCTTGGCATTCTCTGCTCTACGAGTAGCCAGATATGCGCGAGTCATAAGTTCACCCAGGCCAGTGGTGAGTACTGAATCATTTTCTAATGCGTCAAGTGCCTCAAGTTGCGTTGTGGGAAAAGGTTTAATGCCACAAGCAATCTTCTCTGCATCCGTTAAGAGCGAGGGGTCTCTATGCGCAGGTTGTGGAGCCTTGAGTCCGCGATTGACGCCATCCATGCCGGCCAAAATAACTCCGGCCAGCGCCAAGTACGGATTTGCTGAACCATCGCAGGCCTTCAACTCTAAATTGATGGATTGCATTTCTCGGCCCTTAAATGGACTGGCTACTCGAACGGCACATTCGCGATTGTCGTAACCCCAAGAGATGGTGTTACCTGCCCAAGCTTGTGGCTTGAGTCGAAGGTAAGAAACGTACGAAGGACAGGTCAACGCAAGCAGCGCCGGCAAATGTTCCAAGATTCCAGCGACGAAGGATTGGCCGAACTCAGAGATCTTTGTCGGTTCATTTTCATT
>CAINLV010000017.1 GCA_903850565.1 uncultured Actinomycetes bacterium | reverse complement strand
TGGAATGGTGGCCACTGCCGAACCCGTGGTGTAGCTGGAGGATCCGCCGCTGGATGCGGTAGTTGCGCCATTGTCGTTCCAAGTGATGCCGTTGCTATTGGCAGTCCACTTGGCATAGAGAGTTGTGTCTGCGGTGAATGGGAATGAAGCGCCGTCAGCGTAAGCAACGGTTCCGCCCGAGGTGGTTGCCCAGCCAGCGAAGGTGTAGCCAGCATCGGAAAAACCGTTAGAAGTTAATGCCGTGGCAACTGATGCCGTCTCATTTGCCATAGTTCCCGTGGCCGCACCGTCGTTCTTGTTGAAAGTGACAGTGAAACCGCAAGAAGAAGTGGTGAAGTTGTGAACAGCCCCGTGACCTTCAAAACCGTTGTGGTCGGTCTCTTCAGACTGATAGTAATAAGTCGTTCCGCAAGTCAATCCGGTGAAAGTCTCGGTGATGTGCCAAGCTGTCGGAGAATGAACGTGTGTGTTGTGGTCAGTAATACAAGTGGTTCCAGTTTTCAACTCTCCGTGGTGGTCATTGAGCGCAGTCTCGACATCTCCTGCGGTATTAATACAAATTCGGGCACCATCAAGGTCAATATCGTTAATTTCATTTTTAACGTCATCTCCGCGGATAACCGCACTTGTGGAGGTGATCGTTCCAGCGCTGAAATTCGCTGGTGACTGGAGCTGAGGAGCGAACGGGCTTGGGGCCGTTTCGCAGTTCGCACCATCATTCGGAGTTGTGGTCAAAGTTGCATTTGCAAGCTTCGTTATGGCCAGTGTGGACAGACCCGAAGTGGCCTGAGTCCTTGATAGGAAATAAAGAGCATGAGTCGTTAGCGTTGGCGAGGCGGTGTTGTCGTAAAAATATAAGTTTCCTTGCTCATCCGCATATTGGGCGCCATAAGTTCCAGTGCCGCCGCTTTGGTTATCTAAGCCGGTTATGGCTACTGAAGTTACGGAACCAGTGAGAGTGGTCGCCGCTGCGCTGGCCAATTTGGCGATATATAAGGTGTTGCTTTCGAGCGTGTATAGGACAAA
This sequence comes from uncultured Actinomycetes bacterium, assembly GCA_903850565.1. GTDB lineage: Bacteria > Actinomycetota > Actinomycetes > Nanopelagicales > Nanopelagicaceae > CAIMZW01. The sequence goes on along the minus strand of CAINLV010000017.1, from coordinate 1,655 downwards.
TCCGCCAGCAACCGCTGGGTCTGGTTGAACTACAACATCTTTTGTAGAAGGAAAACCAGTTGCCGTAATAGCCACAGATGTTCCGCCTGTAACTGCTCCAGCCGTTCGATTCAATGTCACTTTTGTGATTGTGTTGGCGGTACCAACCAGAATCATAATGTCGTTTGTTAGGAATGCTCCGCCTGAATTTGAGGAAGCTGAGGGAGAAATAGTGCTAGCGGAAAAAGTAGTTACCGCACCCGTTGAGTCAATACTTTGAAGAACCGATGTTGAGGAGGCGCCGTAAAGCAGGTTATCTGCCGGGTTGTAACCAAAACCATTACCGGCTGTGGTTGCGCTTCCAATTTGGGTAAAGGTGTATCCAGGAATGTTGAGTTTGTAGAACTTTCCACCGCTGACTTGGTAGAATGAACTGTCGCAAGGAAATGGCGTTACTGCGGCATGTGCGACGGACGTGCCCACAATCGGAACCACAGGGATGATGGCTATGGCCAAAAAGCCCAATAAAGTTCTTTTCAAACGCGACAAAACCTTCAAAGTACGTCCCCGTCCCAGTAAAAAATATGAATGTCCCTATTCACATTGCGCAACCTAAAGCTCCATTTACCCAAAGAGATATTTAGTAATTAACTAATCGTTTGGCCTGTAAACTAAACGTTTAGTTGCTAAACTTTACCTCAAAGAAATCTCACAAACAACCATTTAGGTCACATTTGGACGGCGATTGACTCGTGTTTCCCCCACGATTGGACTAAAAAGGAAATTTGAAGCGATTTACTACTTCGGCCTTCTTGAATTCCTGACGATAAATGCCGTTCCCAGTGCCGCCAGGACAGTTACAGATCCGCAGAAGGCCACTGTTTGCCGGACGCCGATCGAAGTCGAGAGCCAGCCAATAAAGGGCGAGCCAAACGGCGTCCCGCCCATAAAGATCATGAGATAAATCCCCATGACTCGGCCACGCAGATGCGGGGCAGATGTAGTTTGGACAAAAGAGTTGGCAGCGATCAATGTAGTCAAAGCAAAGGCACCGCAAAGCGGAAGAATCAACAGGTAGAAGTCGTAACTGGGCATGAAGGAGAGAAGAATCTCGGAAGCTCCAAAGAGCGATGCGAAGAACATAACGAACCTGGGACCGTGCTTCTTATCCAATTTCGCCGAAAGTAATGCTCCGGAGAGCGACCCAATTGCGACCACGCTTCCCATGCTTCCGTAGGAAGCGGCTCCCTTGCCGAACTCCTTGGTGGCCATCAAGGCATTAAAGATTTGAAAATTCAATCCAAAAGTTGCGGTGAAGAAAACAGTCACCATCACTGCGACGATATCTTTTCGAGATCGCACATACCGAATCGCTTCGCTGATCTTTGCAACGGCTTTTGGTTCGTGTTCGATGAATAAATCTGACTCTTTAATAAGAAACAGTCCACCTAATACAAATATGTAGGAAATCGAATTGAAGATAAAGGAGGGTCCGGTACCGAACCAGGAAATCATCAAACCAGAGAGTCCAGGGCCAACAAGGCGGCCGGTATTGAAATTAGCAGAATTTAAACTGATCGCATTTGCGATATCAGATTTGCCTACAACTTCTGAATTAAAACTTTGACGCACCGGTGCATCGATGGAACTGAAAACTCCCAAACTAAAAGCGAGCA
>CAINLV010000016.1 GCA_903850565.1 uncultured Actinomycetes bacterium | reverse complement strand
GAAAACTTAAAGAAATGGGTCTTCTTTGAAGTAGGTAAAGGTTGGGTAGAAGAAAGAGAGGAAGAGTTACGCTCTAAACATTTCTATGACTTCCTAAATAAGCTCTACAACGCCCCTTCGTCTATTCCTAAAGAAAAAGTGGAGACTAGGAGGATCGAACTCCTGACCTCCTGCTTGCAAAGCAGGCGCTCTACCAATTGAGCTAAGTCCCCATATCTCTATGAGCGTGGGCCTGGGAGGACTTGAACCTCCGACCTCTTCCTTATCAGGGAAGCGCTCTAACCAGGCTGAGCTACAGGCCCCTTTCGGGGCTGGTAAAGGTTACCTGAATTAGAGCCCAACTCGCAAAAAACTACTCCTCGATCGATTCAATCGCTGGTTCTGTGGGTTCGGAAAGTTCAGCTTCATCTCTAACTTGGGCGATAGAGACCACTGAGACGCCCTCTCCAAGGTTTACCAGCCTAACTCCAAGGGTATCTCTGCTTGTTTCACGAATCTCGGCAGCAGCCGTTCTAATGACGGTTCCGCCGGAGGTAATTGCCAAAATTTCTTCATCGGCTTCCACAATCATGGCCCCGACAAGCACACCACGTGAATCTTCATCGATTTTTGCAGCTTTTACACCGATTCCACCTCGACCTTGAGGTCGATATTCCTCAAGAACTGTGCGTTTGGCATAACCACCATCTGTGGCGGTAAGTACATATTGCTGATTCGGGTTGTCGGTGATTCGAGCCATTGATAGAAGTAAATCCCCGGTACGGAATTTCATTCCAATTACCCCACTGGTGGAACGTCCCATTGGGCGAAGCGAAGCATCGCCAGCTGAGAATCTCAACGACATTCCTTTTCTAGAAACGAGCAAGAGTTCATCTTTTTCATTTACTAGCGCGGCTGAGACCACTTCGTCGTCTTCTTTTAAGTTGATGGCGATAAGTCCACCGGTACGAGCTGAGTCGTATTCGGATAATGGGCTTTTCTTGACCATTCCAGATTTTGTGGCGATAACAAGGAATGAATTTGGATCGTATTCGGAAAGGGCAATTACTTGCGCAATTCCTTCATCCGGTTTGAACGCTAGGAGATTTGCAACATGTTGTCCGCGGGCATCTCTTCCAGTGTCTGGTAATTCATGAACCTTGGCTCGGTATACGCGACCTTTGTTGGTGAAGAACAAGAGCCAATCGTGGGTGGATGCAACAAAGAAATGATCTACTAAATCATCTTGACGTAGTGCAGCACCTTTAACACCTTTCCCGCCGCGGCGTTGTGAGCGATAGAGATCAGCTTTGGTTCGCTTTGCATAACCGGTTCTGGTAATCGTGACCACAACATCTTGCTCTGGAATCAAATCTTCCACTGAGATATCTGTGTCGCCCAAAATAATTTGAGTGCGGCGCTCATTGCCATATTTGACCGCGATTTCCGAGAGTTCTTCTTTGATGATTTCCCGTTGTTTGGCGGGACTGGCCAGAATTTCGTTTAAGAGAACAATGTCGGCCATAAGTCCGTCATATTCATCATTAATCTTTTGACGTTCCAAAGCTGCAATTCGGCGAAGTTGCATATCCAAAATTGCATTAGCTTGGATTTCGTCTACGTCTAACAACTTCATTAAGCCAGTTCGGGCTTCTTCGGAAGTTGAACTAGCCCTGATTAACGCAATAACCGCATCTAAAGCATCGAGGGCTTTAAGGTATCCACGCAAAATATGAGCACGTTTTTCGCGCTCTAACAACCGGTACTTGGTACGTCGGACGATCACTTCAACTTGATGTTCGATGTAATAACGAATGAATTCATCTAAACGAAGTGTTCTGGGTACGTTGTCGACCAGAGCCAACATATTTGCCCCGAACGAATCCTGAAGTTGTGTGTGTTTGTATAAGTTGTTTAAGACAACTTTAGGGATGGCATCATTTCGTAAAACGATCACTAATCTTTGTCCGAGCCGCTCATTACCTTCATCTCGGACATCGGCAATACCTTTGATGCGACCGTCTTTGACGAGCTCGGCAATTTTCAAAGCTAAATTATCTGGGTTTACTTGGTATGGAAGTTCGGTAACTACCAAACAAGTACGTTTATTTATTTCTTCAATTTCTACCACGGCGCGCATAATGATGGAGCCTCGGCCGGTTCGGTAGGCATCTTCAATTCCAGAACGCCCAACAATAAGTGCCTTCGTTGGAAAGTCCGGACCCTTAACAATGGTCATTAATTTTTCAAGTAATTCTTGTTGTGGTTGGTCTGGATGTTCCAACGACCAACAAACACCTTCAATAATTTCAGTCAGGTTATGTGGTGGGATATTAGTGGCCATACCAACAGCAATTCCCGCACTTCCGTTAACTAATAAGTTGGGAAAGCGGCTTGGAAGTACTAAAGGTTCTCTGGATCGGCCATCGTAGTTTGGGATGAAATCGACAGTATCTTCGTCGATGTCCCTCATCATTTCCATTGCTAATGGCGCCAACCGAGCTTCGGTATAACGCATAGCTGCGGCTGGATCGTTTCCGGGAGAACCGAAGTTTCCGTTGCCATCAATAAGTGGAAATCTCAGCGACCAAAATTGGGCCAAACGAACTACGGCATCATAAATAGCCGTGTCGCCATGTGGGTGATAGTTACCCATGACATCACCGACGATACGGGATGATTTGTAATAACCTTTGTCGGGACGGTAACCGGCGTCATACATCGCGTAAAGGACTCGGCGGTGAACTGGTTTTAAACCATCTCTGACATCGGGTAGTGCTCGACCAACAATCACACTCATGGCATAGTCCAAATAGGAACGGGCCATCTCGACTTGAAGGTCTACTGATTCAATGCGGTCATATTCCATTAGATATCCAAGAACCTAACATCTTTAGCATTTCGTTGAATGAAGTTTCGGCGAAGTTCTACATCTTCACCCATAAGTACGGAAAATAAATCATCCGCAGCAGCTGCGTCATCAATAGTTACCTGAATAAGTACTCGGTGCGCCGGATCCATGGTTGTATCCCATAGTTCCTTTGCGGGCATTTCTCCCAAACCTTTGAAGCGTTGGATGCCGTCCTCTTTTGGAAGTCGTTTTCCGGCTTCCAAACCTATTTTGATAAAGCCATCTCGTTCACGGTCAGAGAAGGCATATTGAACTGGTTCTTTCCCGCCCCATTTTAATTTGTATAACGGTGGTTGAGCTAAGTAAACAAATCCGTTTTCAATAAGTGGTTTCATGAATCGGAAAAGCAGGGTTAAAAGCAGGGTTCGGATATGTTGGCCGTCAACATCAGCATCGGCCATCAAAATGATTTTGTGGTAACGCAATTTCGCAATATCAAAGTCGTCATGAATTCCAGTGCCTAATGCAGTAATCAACGATTGGACTTCGTTATTTTGAAGGACTCGATCAATTCGAGCTTTTTCAACATTAAGGATTTTTCCTCGGATTGGAAGTACGGCTTGATTCCTGGAGTCGCGTCCACCTTTAGTGGATCCACCGGCCGAATCACCTTCGACAATATAAAGCTCGCATTTTTCAGGTTCGGTCCATTGGCAATCCGCCAACTTTCCTGGCATTCCTCGGCCTTCCAACAATCCTTTTCGGCTTCTTGAAAGATCGCGCGCTTTGCGAGCGGCTACTCGAGCAGCTGCGGCGTCAATGCTTTTTCGAACAATATCTTTGCCTTCGCTCGGATTCTTTTCAAACCATTCGGTGAGATTTTCGTTAAGCGCTTTTTGTGTGAAAGACTTTGCTTCAGTATTACCAAGTTTTGTTTTTGTTTGACCTTCAAATTGTGGCTCGGCGATTTTTATGGAAACAATAGCTGTTAAGCCTTCACGGATGTCATCGCCGGTAAGTCGGTCTTCCTTCTTTCGGATATATCCCCACTCTTCACCAAATTTATTTACTACAGAAGTTAGTGAAGTTCGGAAACCTTCTTCATGGGTTCCACCTTCTTGAGTATTAATGGTGTTGGCAAAGGTGTAGACAGACTCGGCAAAGCCCGAGTTCCATTGCATGGCTATTTCTAAAGTCATACTATTTTTTTGATCGCTGGTTTCGAAAGCGATAATCGATTTATGAGTTACGCCTTTAGATTGATTTAGGTGCTTAACAAAATCAATAATTCCACCTTCGTAGTGATAATTCACAAAGAGTGGCTCGCCCTTTTCATCTACATGGCCAGGACGGAGATCTTTCAAGGTGAGGACAAGACCTTTATTTAAAAATGCCATTTCGCGGAAGCGAGTTGAAAGTACTTCAAATGAAAAATCCGTCGTTTCAAAAATTTCTTTAGAGGGCCAAAAGGTAACTGTGGTTCCTTTGGCAGTGGTGGCCTCGCCTTTTCGTACGGGTTGTTGCGGCACGCCCAATTTATATTCTTGGTACCAAATGAAGCCATCTCGAGCGACTTCGACCGCTAGGTCGGTACTTAAAGCGTTAACTACAGAGATACCAACTCCATGAAGGCCACCGGATACTGAGTACCCACCATCGCCAAATTTTCCGCCGGCGTGTAAAACCGTCATAACAACTTCAAGTGCTGGCTTCTTCTCGACTGGGTGCATGTCTACTGGAATGCCTCGGCCGTTATCCACAACTTTGAGCGATCCATCTGGTTGTAGCGTTACCTGGATTTCGGTGCAGTAGCCGGCAAGGGCCTCGTCCACTGAGTTATCGACAACCTCATAAACCAAGTGGTGGAGTCCGCGCTCTCCGGTGGAGCCGATATACATGCCTGGACGTTTACGAACGGCATCTAGTCCTTCAAGAACTGTGATGGCGCTGGCGTCGTAGGACTTTGTCGGCATCCAAACTCCTTAAATAAGATGTTGAATCCACCTAGCCAGAGAGGAAAAAGGCTTAGAGACCAACCTAATCGGTTTCTTTTTTCTTTAGGTCCATATCCTACCGTTAAATGACGAACAGAACCACCGAAAAAGGGCTTTTGAGGGTCACCTAACGGATTTTTAGCGCTTGGTTGTGGGTGGATATTTAACTTGGGGTGAAATTAGTTATATGTGTCTCTAGGGCCCTTCGCGCCCCGAATCGTTCGAACCCCTTTTTTCCAGCTGGGAGCATGTGGCCCAATGATCTTCAATTCCTCCACAAGGGCCCCGGCTGCTTGGGTGGTGATTGTTTGTAAAAGTTGATGGGAGATTAGGTTTAGTTGTGTCGCCCAGGCGGTGGAGGTGGTTTGGATAGTTAGTCGACCATCAACCAAAGTTAACGGCGTTGCATGCGAGGCAATTTCTGGCCCTACCAATGAATCCCAATCCGTGAATAAATTTCCTTCGGCAATTCCTAGTTGCCATTCTTTTTGGCCGATTAATTCATTTATAACATCAGCAATAGCGGTCGGGTCGTCGATTCGGTTTCGCAGTACCTCATCTTTTGCATTTTTATTCTTTCTTAATCTGCTTCGGTATGAAAGGTATAACTCTTTAGCTAAATCTCTGCTCATTTTTTCACCTGAGTTACTACGCCAGATTTAACAAAATATCGTTCACCATGTAATTCTGTAGGGAGGTCATTCTCCACAGCAACAGTTATAAAAGTTTGTTCTGCGTTTTTTGCAAGCTCAATTAATTGAAGCCGGCGGTCCTCATCTAACTCTGAAAAAACATCATCTAAAATTAAAATTGGTGAAAGGCCTTCGTTACGCAACAAATGGAATGTAGCGAGTTTTAGAGATAGGGCGATCGACCAAGATTCACCATGGCTGGCATATCCTTTAACAATATGTTGCCCTAAGTTTAAAACGAGATCGTCGCGGTGCGGTCCGGTGAGAGTAAGTCCTCGATCTATCTCTTGGGACCTAGTACTTTGCATTCTTTCGAGAATTTTAATTGTGTTATTTTCGTGGTTATCAGTTGGTTCCTCGATGCTCGACTTATAAGCAATGCTTGCTGGTTTTTCTTCGGAAATATCTTGATAGATTTTTGTAAATAGCGGCATGAGATCTTTAAGGGTTTTAAGCCGTGCTGAAATTATTTTTCCGCCATGTTCAGCAACTTGCTTATCCCATGGCGCGAGCGAATCAAAACCTGCTCTGGTTTTCAACAAGGTATTTCTCTGTCTTACCGCTCTTTCGTAATCGGAAATAATTCCTGCCATCCGCGGTGAACGTAGGATTAGGATTTGATCAATAAATCTTCGACGTTCGCTTGGATCCCCCCGGACTAAATCTAAATCTTCGGGAGAAAAATAGATGGCTTGGACAATACCAAACAACTCTTTCTGGCTTCTGGTCGGGTTTTGATTTATTTTGGCTCGGTTAGATTTTTCGCTATTAATCTCTAACTCAACCAAAATGTCTCGCTCAGGGTTGGTTACAGTGCTTCTTATGTAGGCTGCAGTGTTTCCTAATTGCACTAATGGTTGATCACTAGCAACACGGTGAGAGGAAAGGAAGGAAAGGTAGAGAATTGATTCAACGATATTAGTTTTTCCTTCACCATTCTTACCGATAAAAATGTTTATTCCAGGCTTAAAATCCAACTCTAGGTTTTTATAGGACCTAAAAGTTGTTAACGAAAGTTTGGAAATAAACACTTTAACTATTACAAGTAATTAGGAGCTGTACTTCATTGGCATTAATAAGTACTTGTAAGAGCTATCAATTTCGCCATCGATTTCTTTTCTACCAGAGAGGACCGCAGGTTTGCTGGACTCGGTAAAACCAATGTGAACAAAAGTGTTATTTATGGCATGGAGACCATCAGTTAAAAATGTTGGGTTAAAGGCAATGTTTATGGAGATGCCTGAGTACTCAATATCTAATTCTTCGGTAGCTTGAGCTTCTTCACCAGCGCCGGCTTCTAACCGTAAGGTTTGGTTTTCGAAAATCAATCTGAGTGGCACAGTTTTGTCAGTTACTAGTGCCACACGGCGAACTGAATCCAACAGCATCGAAACGTCGACTGTTGCCTCTGCGTGAAATTCCGTTGGGATTAAATGTTTAAATGTTGGAAATTCGCCATCTAAGGTTCTAGAGGTCATGGTTTTCTCTTTTGAAACAAAACCAATTAATCGTTCTTTTGAATCATCCGGAGATATGGCAAAGATTACTTCTGGGTTTGTTACTAAAGATTTTGCTGCATCTGCCAATGTTCTGGCTCGGATTAGAGTTTTAGAATCCATCTCTGAATTTTCCGGATTCCATTGAATTTCTTTAACGGCTAATCGGTATCGATCAGTGGCTGCCAATAAAATTGTGCTCTGTTTTATTTCTACATGGATTCCAGTGAGTTTAGGTAAGGATTCATCTCGTCCTGCGGCTGTGGCGACTTGGTTAATGGCAGCGGCGAATATTTCACTGTTGATGCTTCCAGCTGTTTCTGGGAGTTCAGGCAGGGTTGGATATTCGGAGACCGAAAGAGTAGGTAAGGTAAATTTGGCGCTTCCAGCGGAAACGAAAACTCGAGTTCCATCTAAAACAAAAGTGATGGGTTTTAACGGTAACGAACGAGCAATTTCAGCCAAGAGCCGGCCAGGAACTAGAACTTTGCCAGGAGTGTTGATTTCGGCGTGAAGGATGGCTTTCGTTGAAGTTTCCAGATCAGAGCCTGTAAGAGTGACCACGTCGGTGACATCAAACATAATCCCTAGTAACGAGGTGGAAATTGGCCGTGAAGAAAGGCTACGGGCAACCCAATTAACAGCATCTATTAAGGCATCTCTTTCGACAACAAACTTCATTTTTCCTCTTCTCGCATCCGACTCTACTCAACCTATGTGACTGCTACTTTTTATAATTTAAGAGAGTCTTGCACAAGTTCTCTCTCCCTTACCTAAATCTATATATATAAGTATTAGTAGTAACCAAACCTTACTTCTGTGGATAAAAGGTAAACCCCCAAGAACGAAGCGAAATACTTAAAAACCCACCCTTGGGAAAAACTGTGGATAACTTAATAGAAGAACCACCCCTTTAAAGAAAAACCCAAGCAGAAAAATTAAATTAACAGATCTCCTCATACTTATCCACAACTTCCCCACATCTTGGGGAAATCCTCACAACTCTCACATTTACTACATAATCTCACCAGCAACCTCTAACCTTTAGATTGTAATTTGATCCGGTTGGTTAGTTCGGTTACCTGGTTATAAATTGAACGGCGCTCCGCCATTAACTGCCGGATCTTTCGGTCGGCATGCATAACCGTGGTGTGATCCCGGCCCCCAAAAGTCTGTCCGATTTTAGGCAGTGATAAATCGGTTAACTCTCGGCATAGATACATGGCTATTTGGCGAGCATTAACTAAAACTCGAGAACGGGATGTTCCACAAAGGTCGTCAATGGTCAAACTAAAATAAGTGGCGGTTTGAGCCATAATGGCCGAAGAGGTGATTTCAGGACCACCTTCATCAGGAATCAGATCTTTAAGAACGATTTCTGCCAAGCTCAAATCAACGCTCTGACGGTTTAACGAGGCAAAAGCGGTAACTCGGATTAACGCCCCTTCTAATTCCCGAATATTTGAGGAGATTTTGCTCGCGATATATTCCAAAACGTCATCTGGGGCATTTAATTTGTCCTGAGCTGCCTTCTTCCGAAGGATGGCAATTCGAGTTTCCAACTCTGGCGGTTGAATGTCGGTGATTAAGCCCCACTCGAAACGACTTCTTAATCGATCTTCCAAAGTGGTTAATTGCTTCGGAGGCCGGTCGCTGGAGATGACGATCTGTTTGTTGGCGTTATATAAAGTGTTAAAAGTATGAAAAAACTCTTCCTGGGTTCGTTCTTTATTTTCTAAGAACTGAATATCGTCCACGAGCAAGATATCTAAGTCCCGATACCGACGTTGAAAAACCGAAGCTTTATCGTCTCGAATCGAGTTAATAAAATCGTTGGTGAACTCTTCGCTGGAGACATATCGGACTCGAACCCCACCGTAAAGCTCCTTGGCGTAGGCGCCAATAGCGTGAAGTAAGTGAGTTTTACCCAATCCAGACTCACCGTAAATAAATAACGGGTTATATGCCTTAGCCGGCGCTTCAGCTACGGCCACGGCGGCGGCATGAGCAAAACGATTTGAGGCTCCGATAACAAAAGTTTCAAAGATATAGCGGGGATTGAGTTGGGATGGCTCTGGTGTGGTGGTGGAAGTAAAAGAGCCACGGCCAGTTCCGCTTTTTTGTGGTTGTTCAACAATCGGATCAACTTCAACTTCGCGCCGAACCGGCTCATTTTCTAAGGATTCTTCGATGGTGACGGCAATATTGATCTTCTGGCTTAGTTTTTCCGAGAGTACATCAGAGAGCGGACCACGAAGTCGGCTTTCTAAGACATCTTTCGCGAAGCCATTTGGAGCGGCCAAAAGCAGGGTTGTGCCGCTTTCACTCTGGAGCAGGCCCAGCGGTTTTGTTAATTGGAGAAAGGCCCGATTATGGGGGGTAATTAAACCCAAAGCATCAATTACTGATGCCCAAAGCGCGGTGAGGTCTACATCCTCTAAAATTGCCACATATCCCCCAAAAAACCGCCGCAAATGTAAGAAACTAATAAATCCACAGGTTTATCCACAGCCTGTGGTCTAAACCCGAACTTTAACCTTTTCACAGTGGTAGTTAAGCGTTAATTCTTGGCTAACGTCACTTCTCCTGTGGATAGAGAGCGAAGGTAGGACGGAATCGGCAGAAAAGCAAGTAGTTATCCACAATTTCCTAACTAATCCGGTAAATCGATAGGCAAATGGCGACGCGCCCGAGTTTGACCCCTATCAACAGATACCTCTACCGTTACCCCCTCACTAGCTGTGGCCTGCGAAAGTTCTCCAGATCCGTTCAATGACGGAGCTACCCTTTCGTGTTAACAAGGAGTTTTAAATGACTAAGCGCACCTTTCAACCTAATAACCGACGCCGTGCCAAAAAACATGGTTTCCGCGCTCGGATGGCAACTCGTGGCGGACGAGCAGTTCTCTCTTCCCGTCGCGCTAAGGGTCGCGTCCGCATCTCTGCATAACTCGTGCTTCCTGCAGCGAACCGCCTTCGAAATGGAAAGGATTTCGCTCGCACCACTAAAACCGGTGCTCGCGCTACATCCTTATCATTAGTTCTCTATGCCATAACGCATGCGGAATTTTCCCAGGAACCCAAAGTCGGATTAATTGTTAATAAATCCATTGGGGGATCGGTAGTTCGTCATCGAGTTTCGCGTCAACTACGCCATCTTATAAAAGATCATTTAGCGGGATTTCCACAACATAGCCAAATTGTGATTCGAGTGCTGCGCAATTCGGAAGACTTTAAATCCCAGCTCGAAGGTTTGGTTATTCAAGTCCAGAAGAAATTACTTGTTAAATCATGAAAAGTTTATTGATTGCGCCGATTAAATTTTACCAAAAATGGATTTCACCCAGCTTTGCACCTCGTTGTAAGTATTACCCATCTTGCTCTCAATATGCTGTCGACGCGATCCGAATACACGGCGCAAAAGGGATATTAATGGCCGGTTGGCGATTACTCCGTTGCAACCCATGGTCTCATGGCGGCGTTGATTATGTAGTAGAGAAAAGTGTCGGTATTAAAACAAAATCTCCAATTTCTAATAGTGCAACAGAAGGAGCTATCTAGTGGGAACTATCCTAAACCCCTTATATTTCGCGGTTTCTTGGGTTATGGTCGCATTCCATTCCTTCTTTGGAATCTTCTTAGGTAAACATGCACACGAAAGCATCAAATGGAGTTTGTCGATCATTGGTTTAGTAATTCTGATCAGAATTATCTTAATTCCCCTCTTTGTGAAGCAAATTAAAAGTCAACGAGCTTTAACTGCGCTACAGCCACACATGAAGGAAATTCAAAAGAAATACAAAGATGATCGTCAGAAGCAATCTGAAGAAATGATGAAGCTTTATAAAGAACACAAAACCAATCCACTTGCTTCTTGTTTCCCTATTCTGGCCCAGGCACCAATCTTCTTCTCGCTCTTTACTGTTCTCAATGGAATCGCACACCTTAAACCGCATGGTTTTATGAAAGGCGAACTTTTACTTTCAGCCAATGAAGCTCAGTTCTTCGGGGCTCCGCTTTCCAGCACATTTTTGTCATCACATATCACCACAACAAAACTTGTAACAATTGGCCTAATTGCATTTATGTCGGCATCAACATTTACGACGCAACGTCAATTAATGGTCAAAGGTATGCCGAAGATGGATGCCTCGAACAACATGATGGCGCAACAACAAAAAATCATGCTTTATGTTTTCCCATTTATTTTTGCAATTTCAGGAGTTAACTTTCCAGTTGGTGTTTTGATTTATTGGTCGACAACCAACTTATGGACACTCGGTCAGCAATATTATGTAATTAAGCGCAACCCAACTCCTGGCTCACCAGCCTATGAAGAGCTCTTGGCTAAACGCGCTAAGAAAAGTGGCTTAACCCCGGAGATCGAATCGGAAAATTCTGGTTCAACCGAGGTGCTAGATCCAACGCCAAAACAACGGCAACAACCAAAGAAGCCAAATAAAAAGAAGAAAAAGTAACTTTCTTAAATAAGGTATAAATCACCATAAATGGTATTAAAACCGACATATCGGTAGATGGAGGAGAGATGAGCGAAGAGAATATGTCCCCTGTGGATGTTGAAGAGGTCAGCCAGGTCGAGGATGCCGACGCAACCCCAAAAGAGGAGAAAAAAGGCGAGAAAAAGAGCCTAATCTCCCGACTTGAGGAAGAGGGCGAAGTCGCCGCTGACTACTTAGAGGCGTTAATGGATATTGTTGATCTCGATGGCGACATTGATATCGATGTTGAGAATGAGCGCGCCTCCCTTGCTATCACAGGTGGAAAGTTGAACCACCTTGTCGGCGAACGGGGCGAGGTTCTAGATGCGCTCCAAGAGCTGACCCGTTTAGCGGTGCAAACCTCACTGGGTGAGCGCTCTCGGTTAATGCTTGATGTGGATAATTTCCGCAGCGCGAAGAAAGATGAACTCGCTCGCCTCTCCGAAGAGGTGGCTCAAGAAGTTCGCAGCACTGGACAATCGGTGAAACTTCGCCCAATGAATGCTTTCGAACGTAAAGTTGTTCATGACACAATTCAAAATCTCGGGCTTACCAGCGAATCTGAAGGTGAAGATCCAAATCGCTGCGTTGTTGTTCTTCCCGAATAACACCACTTCGCCAACCGAAGCTCGGAGCTAGCCCATGGCTGATGTTTCACATGAAACACTGATTTCGGAGTTCTTTCCGGAGCGGAAGCAAGAAATTGAACGCTACGCGGAGATTCTCGGAAGTTGGGGGATTGAGCGCGGATTAATTGGCCCGCGGGAGGGCGAGCGAATCTGGGATCGCCATATCGCCAATTCATTGCCAGTTACTACCTTGATTCCAAAAGGTGTTCGAGTAGTTGATATCGGTTCCGGTGCTGGATTGCCCGGGATTGTCATTGCGCTAAGCCGACCCGATTTAACGGTAACTTTAGTTGAGCCCTTGGAGCGGCGGGTAGCCTTCCTTACCGAAGTCGTTGCCGAACTCCAATTGCCGATAACTATCCGCCGCGGTCGAGCGGAGACGGTAAAAGGGAGTTGGGAGATTGTCACGGCTCGCGCGGTGGCCCCCTTAACTAAATTAGTGCCCTGGGTTTGGCACTTAGTTGCGCCTCACGGCTCGCTCTTAGCAATTAAAGGCGAATCGGCGGCGGAAGAGTTGGCGAATTGCCCATTAAAAAAGGGGATTACCGGCAAAGTCCACGAAATTACCTTAAATTCATTACCGCTATCCCGTGTTATTGAAGTACGAAGGGGTGGTTAACTAAGCAGGTGGATGATTCACGTGAAACATTAGCCCCACCGCTAACTGGGGAGAAGAAAGTTATTGGCGTGCGCCGATTAAAAGAGCCAATGCCAACTCCACTTAAAACTCGAATTTTTACCGTTGCAAACCAAAAAGGTGGGGTGGGAAAGACGACTTCCGCTGTAAATATTGCCGCCGCCCTCGCGATGGGCGGACTGCGAACTTTAGTTATTGATTTAGATCCACAAGGTAATGCCTGTACTGCGCTAGGGATAGATAGAAATCAACAAGCTGGAATGTATGAAGTATTGGTAAAAGACCGACCAATATCTGCCATTGTCCAGAAGGTGGCCGGATTTCCACACCTTGAGTGCGCCCCTGCAGACCGCGGCCTTACTGAAGCGGAAATCAATATGGTGGGAATGGTCGCCCGCGAACTTCAACTCAAAAAAGCGCTCTTAAAATTTCTCCACGAGCGCGAAGCGGCCGGTGAGAGATTTGATTATGTATTAATTGATTGCCCGCCCAGCCTTGGACTCTTAACAGTTAATGCTTTAACGGTGGCTGAAGAGGTGTTAATTCCAATTCAATGCGAGTACTACTCACTTGAGGGGTTAACTCAACTCTTGGAGACAATCGAAAAAATCACCCAGATATTAAATCCAGCCTTGGTTGTCAGTACGGTAATTCTGACCATGTTTGATAGCCGGACCAGGTTAGCCAATGATGTGGCAAATAACGTTCGAAAATATTTCCCTACCCAACTTATAGATACACCAATCCCACGAGCAGTTCGAATTTCCGAAGCACCTTCCTTCTTCCAAACCGTGATGACTTACGACTCGGCCTCGCCTGGAGCGCTGGCCTATCTGACCGTAGCTCGAGAAATTGCCCGCCGTGGAAATCCAGCTATAAATAATGAGGTGTTTAGCGCATGAAATCCGGTTCTTCAAAAGGCGGACTAGGTCGAGGGTTAGATTCATTAATTCCCACCTCACTAATCCCAACAGCAATTACCTCCAATACCGGCATCACTATTGCCAACCGAAACGAGGTTGATATTAATTCAATCTTGCCAAACCCAAAACAGCCACGAATAACCTTTAATGAAGAAGAGCTCCACGATCTAGCGGCATCCATCAAAGAGGTGGGCATTCTCCAACCCCCAGTTGTTCGCCAGATCGGTAATGGAAAATATGAATTAATTATGGGAGAGCGCCGCTTGCGCGCTTCTAAATTAGCTGGCCTAACAACTATTCCAGTTATTGTCCGTGAAACTTCAGATAACGAACTTCTTCGTGAAGCGCTGCTAGAGAATATTCATCGCAGTCAATTAAACCCATTAGAAGAGGGTGCGGCATATTTAAATCTTCTCAACGATTTTGGTTATACCCACGAAGAGTTGGCAGCCAAAGTTGGAAAATCACGCCCAGTAATAACAAATACGTTACGTCTCTTAAATTTGCCACCGTCAGTGCAACGCAGAGTTGCAGCGGGAGTTTTGTCGGCCGGGCATGCCCGTGCCTTATTGGCAATGAGCGATGATGCTGAGTTAGAGAAACTAGCCAATCGAATTGTCGCAGAAGGTTTAAGTGTTAGAGCGGTAGAGGAAATAGTTTCTAGTTTTCAACCCAAAATAAAGAAGGCGACTTTTCGCGCTGGAAAATATTTATCCCCACGGATCAAAGAGATTGCCGATCAATTAGCTGATGATTTAGATACCAGAGTTCATGTAGAGCTAGGTGCTAAAAAAGGCAAGATAGTTGTTGAATTCGCCACCATGGATGATTTGGAACGGATTACTAAAGTCATTGAAAAGTGATGGCTTTAGCCAATACTTCTGCGTTCCATCTCCTTTTTAATTACTCCACCTAATGACTTGATTCCATCTCGAATTCTTTCCGGGGATGGATAGCAATATGAAAGTCGCATCGACCAACTTCCAAATCCATCGGCATAAAAAGCAGTTCCTGGAACATAGGCAACCTTGGCAACAATTGCGGCGGGCACCATAGCCTTCGTGTCGATTTCTGGTGGCAGAGTAACCCACACATAAAAACCGCCTTCAGGATTGGTCCAACTAGCCTCTTTTGGAAAGTGTTGTTCCATTGCTTCCAACATGGCATCGCGACGGGTTCGATAAAGTTCACAGAAGGATGCAATTTGATCTCGCCATGGTTGGTCGGAGAGATAGGAGGAAATCGATAATTGAGAGAAATTAGATGGACATAAAATTGATGATTCGCTGGCGATCACTAACTTTTCTTTAAGTGCCGGCGGAACTAACGCCCAACCAACTCGAAATCCTGGCGCGATGGTTTTCGAGAAGGAACCCAAGTAAATAACATTCTCGGAATCCTCAGCCCGCATTGCATTCGGTGCTGGCCGGTCAAATCCCAAGAGACCATATGGGTTATCTTCGATCACAAATATTTCGGCACTTCGGCAAATCTCCAAAATTTCTGTTCGTCGATCCGCAGGTAAAAGCACGCCAGCAGGATTTTGATAATTTGGGATTAAATAGAGAAATTTAATATGTCGGCCAGCGGCACGTGTTGAAGTGATCGCTTGACGAAGGGCATCAGGAATCAATCCATCTTGATCCATCGCCACATGGACAACCTGCGCTTCATATTGGCTGAAAGTTCCCAAGGCACCTACGTAAGAAGGCGCTTCTACCAAGACCACATCACCTGGATCAATAAAAATTCTAGAAATGAGATCCAAGGCTTGTTGGGAACCGGTTGTAACAATTACATCATCTGGATGGGCTCGGATTCCTTCCAAAGCCATCACATCGCAAATCTGCTCCCGCAATTTCGGGTGACCTTGTCCGCTGCCGTATTGAAGCGCTTCCTGACCATTTTCTAAAATAAGTTTTTGAACAACAGATGCCATCATCTCCATAGGCAGCGCGGAAAGATTGGGCATTCCGCCAGCCAAAGAGACGATATCTGGGCGTGATGCCACCGCAAAGAGCGAGCGAATCTCACTGGCCTTCATATGAGCCGCGCGCGAGGCAAAGCGCTCGGTCAAGTTTTCAGGTTCACCAGTTTGCAGACGTTTGATTTCGCTACTCATTTGCAAAGTCTCCCATATTTTGACCGCCAGAAGTGACGAGTAATAACGCCGGGATTAAGGTGTCACTACGCTAAATTCGAAGACCAGCCTTACGAAGATCCGAAATTTTCAAAGTTCCAGTTTTCGCATCATTCTCTGCTGATAAGTAGAGGCGCTGGATAGCGATAATGAGAGATTCCACAATTGTTTCACGAAAATTTGCATCCGAAAGTCGCTTCATATCTGCCGAATTAGAGCTGTAACCCAGATCAATCCTGACGGTGGGAGCCTTAGTGAGCCGAAGTAGATCCCACGTTTTGGCATGGGTTCGGCAGTTTAGTAAATCAGTCCGAGAGCAAATTTCTCGTTGCGCTAAAGTGGCAAATCGTTCACCAACGACGGAATGAACGCCATGGAGGTCGCTTCCGTAGTAGTAACTAGTT
>CAINLV010000015.1 GCA_903850565.1 uncultured Actinomycetes bacterium | reverse complement strand
GTAGGTTTTCAGACGTTAAAGCTTCAGTCAAAATTACCGGTCTATCTCTAAGGAGGATATCCTTTGAACCTTCCAAAATATCCTTTTCAAATCCCTCGACGTCTATCTTAATCAAGTCAACCTTGGTGTGCCTACATATATTGTTGATTGTGTTAACTTGCACATTGAACTGCATCTCTAAATCAACTGAAGGAATTAAAGAACTCATACTGCTACCGAAAGGCTTAGCCGTTATATAGAGTTCTTGCTCACCCTCGGAAGATCCGAGAGCAAATTTAAAAATATCTACATTCTTAATCTGATTTATCTCAATATTAGACTCTAATACCCTGGATACAATCGGATTCGGTTCAATGGATATAACCTTGCAATTTTGGTTGGATAAGGATGACTCAATACTATAAATGCCGGTATATGCGCCGACGTCAACAACGACCTGGGCTGTTTTTGCAAGACTTCGGAAAAATCTACGTGATATTGGCTCCCAATTTTGCAAATCTGTTTCACATACTTCATTTAAATCATCCCATTCGTGTGAATCATATACATATTCAATTTCATCGATGCGGATCACTACGCGCTTAAAGGTTCTAATTTAGGCAATCCCCCAACTCGTGATACCTGCATCTTTAGCCGCTTCCATATAAAATTCAATTTCTTCAGTTGGCACTATGGATTCTAAATACCAAGGTAAGTGCCTGGCGCTAATATCTTTGTTTCTAATCGAATCTACTCGTATCGCATTAAGGAATACTGCTGGACTGAAATACTTCTGATTATAGAATGAAAATGTAGTGTCTAAATTCGCAGAAAAAGCGAGGATATTTTCTCCAACATCCACTTTATCTTTCCAAAATTTTGATTCCCACTTTTCTATCGACTCTCCAAGATAGGTTTTTCCTGGGTTGAAATTAAAAGAGTCCTTTAATGAAAGAGAACACCCAACTTTTCCAATTCTTTGAGACTGGCTAATCATGTCAAAATCGCACAAGTGCTCCTTTCCAAGATCAACGCTAAGTTCAAGATCTGGATCAGTCAGAATGAATTTCTGTGGCAACAGTTCCAGCAAAGCGGACTGAAGTAAGAAACGTGGCCCAACATTGGTTCGAAATCTTAAGACTCCAATCCCTCGTTTTTCATAGCCGAGTAAAGACGAGATCATTTCGGGATAAGTTGAGTTCGAATCCAAAATAATTATGGAACCCAAACCCTTTCTTTCTATCTGGTTAATCATAAGTTTGAGGAAAGTTGGATTATTAAAGGTGCAAATTAGAATTGGAAAAGTGTCACTAGATTCAGGAATTTTGCTCAAACATAATCGCAACTGTGCTGAAGCAGTATCGAATTCAAGCTGCTCCATTTTCTTAAGATAGCAGAATCGTGTCTGCTAGAGTGCTTGCCATGACTTATGAATTGCGCATTTATCACGCAAATCCTGGCAAAATGACCAACTTACTCAAACGGTTCAGAGACCACACTGTGGAGCTCTTTGCAAGGCACGGTATCGAAAGTATCGGTTACTGGATCGATGATGCTGTACCCAATGATCTGGTCTATCTGCTGAAACATGCCGGTAGCGCGGAAAAGAATTGGCGAAATTTCATGGCCGACGAGGATTGGATCGCAGTGAAGGCTGCTTCTGAAGTAGATGGGAGACTCGTCGAGTCTGTTGAATCGCGATACCTGACAGCTACCGATTTCTCAAAACTAATATAAGAATCACAGTATTTCTACATTCGTCCATTTTTTGTGGCGGCTTAACCTGCTTATTGGTCAAGATGTGATCGTCTCCGCCAACATGAAATTTCGAATAAAGTAGGAGTATGAGTTCAATTACCGCAGCCGATATCAAGCCGCTTCGCCGATTTAATCTTATTGCTGGGACGCTTCACCTCCTTTCATTAGTCGCCGTTCTATCCCTAGCTAACTCTTTTACTCTTCCCATTTACGCCACATACATGAAAGGCGCTCCCGGTACGCCACTTGCCGATCCAGTCGTTCTCATTAACACTCCCGTGGCTTATGTAGTTGCTCTGTTCTTGGCAATTTCTGCCATTTTTCATTTCCTCATCGCTTCACCGCTTTATTTTCAGCGCTACAGCGATTCGCTACTTAAGAGCAGAAATATATTTCGCTGGGTGGAATACTCAATTAGTTCGTCAATAATGATCGTGCTCATAGCCCAACTATGTGGCGTGAGCGATGTCGCCGCCATCATTGCTATTTTTGCTGTGAACGCTTCAATGATTCTTTTCGGTTGGCTTCAGGAAAAATATACCAATCCAGGCGACGGGCAATGGTTGCCGTTTATTTTCGGATGTATCGCTGGAGCAATTCCTTGGTTAATTATCATTCTCTTAGTCATTGGACCTAAAGCCGATCCCCGAGTCGCTCCCCCAGGATTTGTGTATGGCATCATCATCTCGCTCTTTATCTTTTTCAATTGTTTTGCATATGTCCAACTTAAGCAATATCGGGCGAAAGGGAAGTGGGCAAATTACCTTCATGGCGAACGTGCTTACATCATCTTGAGTCTGGTAGCTAAGTCAGCGCTGGCGTGGCAAATATTTGGTGGAACACTCGCCGGCAATTAGTGAGTGATATTCCTTAAAAGGTTAGGAATGTTTTTAGGAAAACTTTGGAATGTGACCGGCCGCAGGAAGCGCGTGATTGCTGCCAATCCGACCGAAGTATGAAGCGGGGATGTTGATGCTGGGTATGGACCGCCATGATGTTGTCCGGCAGTAACTGCAACTCCAGTAGGCCATGAATTGAATGAAACGCGCCCCGACATCGAAGCCAAAACCTTGCCAACCCGAATGAGATCAGGATCGTCGGCAGGAGCGAAGATGGAAGATGTGAGGGCACCTTCCATGTGAAGTAGCGTTGCAATCAATTGATCAACATCAGTAAATGTTAGGACCAACCCGGTTGGACCAAATGCCTCGATCATGAGGGCTTCGGGTTTTATGGAAGTAATAGGTGCAACGAATATTTGAGGTGCCGTGTAGAAACCAGAAACTGAAGAATTCTTGCCAGTGAATATTTCGCCGTCAATCAAAGTGGCCAGAAGGGCACGATTCTTATCGTGCAAAGTCTTTGTCGCTTCACTCAGGAATACGCCTGCTTCACGTTCAACGATCTGCGCCTTGATTTCCGGGAGAATTGTGCAACCTTCTGGGGCGAAGAGAATTGATGGGTTGGTGCAGAACTGTCCATTGCCCAGAAGAAGTGAATCCAGGTAGGCAGTGGCAAAGGCTGGTGAATCAGTTGCACCGCCCTTTAATTCAACAACCGGATTAACACTTCCCAGTTCGCCATAAAAGGGAATAGGAATCTCCCGCTTATTGGCAAGGTCAAAGAGGGCGCGACCTCCGGAACGAGAACCCGTAAAAGCCCCGGCAGTAATGCGTGGATTTGTGAGAACTGATGTGCCTGCTGCTACTCCGTGAATAAGTGTGAGGACACCGACGGGAAGTAAGTTGGCGGCAATTTCAAAAACCAGTTGTGAAGTTTGTGGATGTGCTGGATGGGCCTTGGCAATTACTGGGCAACCTGCGGCCAGTGCAGATGCGGTATCTCCGCCTAAAACGCTAAATGCGAATGGGAAATTTGATGCACCAAAAACAACAACTGGGCCAAGGGCAACCGTTGTACGAACTAGCTCTGGATGCCCGACCGGAGGAGGGCCGTCGACCGCGGCATCTATGAATGTCGTTTCGTAATCACCGTGTGAGATCGCATCAGCAAATTGGCGAATTTGGAATGTGGTACGACCTACTTCACCAGTTAGACGTGGTTTACCCAAACCTGTTTCCAGATCGGCAATTTCAACAAGCGATTCAATATTCGCATCAATTGCATCAGCAACTGCGTGAAGCGAAAATGCTCGATCTTTCGGTTCACTATGTGACCACGATGCGAAAGCAGAAACGGCGCTTTTAATCGCGGTATCTAGTTCGGCCGGAGTTGTTTCATTAAACACCGGGCCGAAAGTTTCACCAGTACGCGGATTAATAGATTGAATTTTCAAAGGACCACCAACATTTTCCATCGTCCGTTCTATTTATTATTGAGGGGATTCTGGAATGACAACAACAGAATTTGAGAGAGTACCAATCCCTGCAACAGTAATTTCCACGAGATCTCCCTCAGCCAGAGCAATATTCATAGGAGGCACAATGCCAGTACCAGTGGAGAGAATTACACCATCAGGGAAACTTTGGCAGCGAAAGAGGTAGTCAATCAAATCGGAGAGCGTTCTATTAAGCGCGGCTAACGAAGTAGAAGCGCTCCAGATGGATTCTCCTTGGCGAATAATGGTCGCATCGATAGTCATATCCGCTGGGGATGGAACTAGCCAAGATGGCGTGATCTCAGGGCCGAGGGCGGTAGATCCGACATAGATCTTTGCTTGTGAAAGGTAGAGCGGATTCTCACCTTCGATGCTTCGTGCGGTCACGTCATTGCAAATGGAATAACCGATGATCTCTTTGTAACGGTTGATGAAGATAGCAACTTCTGGTTCTGGAACCGATGCCGGGGAGTCATATCGAATGCCAATATTCGCATGGTTGCCACGCGTGCGCCGTGAATTTCCTTTATAGAAAAGTTCCGGGCGATCAGCTTCATAAACCCGCTGGTAGACGTCCGGGACACCGCTTTCCTCTTTACGTGCATCACGTGAACGAAGATAGGTAACGCCAGCTCCCCATAATTCAATTTCAGGCGCGATCGGGGCGACCAAAGTGCCTGTTACATCTGCACCAGAATTGCCTTCTACCGCATTGCGAAAATCGGCCAGAGACAAATGAAAGGCTTCGGTCAGTGTGGGAATTGCGGGTAGAGAGGTGAATGAATCGCCCTCGTGAATTGTCAGTTGGTGCGGGCTATTTTCGTTACTCAATACTGCGATCTTCATCGGCAATCCGATCTTTATGTAGAGATGGAAAACTTCAGGTCTGGTCCGCCATATTGTAGTTCTCGCCCCATTTTTGCCCAGGAATATGGGAAAAAAAGAGTAGTCGCTCGTAAATCCCAAGCAACTCCCTAAGAATTTGATATATCTCTCAATTCAACGGGAAAAATTGTCGGTAAAGTACGAGCAAACGACCTACTCAAAGGAGACTTGGTTGAGCCGATTTAAGATTGCCATCGTTGGCGCCGGTCCTGCCGGTTACTTCAGCGCGCAGGCGCTTCAGAATTCCGAGACCGAAGATCTTTCCTTCGCCATAGACATGATCGAACGCCTACCAACCCCATGGGGTCTGGTGCGTTCTGGAGTTGCCCCTGATCACCCCAAAATAAAGACGGTCTCCAAAGTATTTGAAAAGATAGCGACACATCCAAACTTTCGCCTTTTCGGAAATTGCGAGTTAGGCACTGATTTCACAATTGAGGATTTAACCACGCGATATGACGCGGTCATTATGTGCACGGGATCTTCTTTGGGTAAGAAGTTGGGAATTCCGGGCGAAGATTTAGCTGGTTCCATTTCTGCCGCAGATTTCGTCCCTTGGTATAACGGTCACCCCGATTATGTAAACGTTCATGTAGATCTCAATGGAACAGTAGCGGTGGTCATAGGTGCTGGAAATGTGGCCATGGATTGCGGACGAATTTTGGCACTTAATCCCAACGAACTCGACACAACTGATACTGCGGACCACGCGCTCACAAAATTGCATGCAAGTCATATCCGACAGGTCTACATCACCGGTCGACGTGGTCCAGAACATGCAGCATTCACTGCTCCCGAACTTCGAGACTTACCAAAGTTGGAACACACCGACGTCACCATCGATGCTGAAGTTATCAAGGGCGCCCTTGCTCGGGCTGAGGCTACTGGAGAGATTGAAAAGGATGTTCGGAACAATCTAGAAGCCATGCGCATCATTGCTGAATTGGAACCGGAAAATCGGGGCAGAGCGCTAGAACTTCGCTTCTTATCAACTCCGAAAGAGATTAAAGGCACCGACCGAGTTGAAGAAATAGTCTTCGGAATTAATAGAATCGAAGATGACAAAGTTGTAGATACTGGCGAGACCTATTCGATCAAATGCGACCTTGTGATTTCAGCAATTGGCTATGAGGCAATTCCTATCGAGGGCGTGAAATTTGTTAAGGGAAGAATTGAGAACGAAGAAGGCCGTGTTATTGGCACCAATCTTTACACCGTCGGTTGGGCAAAACGTGGGCCATCGGGTGTAATTGGCACTAACAAGAGCGACGCCTCAGATGTCGTGAAATTGGTTGTTGAAGATTTAACTCAGCCAAAATCAACAGGTGATATCACTGAGTTAATTAAACCCAGCCATGTTGTAGTCGACCAACCTTATTGGGAGCGAATCAACGCTGCGGAAATCGCTGCCGGAGAACCACATGAAAAGCCTCGAAAGAAGGCTGTTTTCATCGAAGAACTTCTAAAAATGGGCCAATCTCTTTGACCAAAGGCACTCCAGCGAAAATCGCTGTCGTTGGATCTGGTTGGCGCGCGGAGTTCTTTATTCGGCTAGCTCTGATGCTTCCTGATGAGTTTGAACTCGTTGGGATACTTCTTCGTGACCCATTAAAAGCAGAAGCGATTGCGCATAAATGGCATGTGCCCACTTTTCTCTCTATTTCTGAATTGTTGTCCTCGGTCAAACCAGATTTTGCAATAGTTGCGGTTCCTCGCGAAATTAACCCGGAACTGGTTGTTGAATTGGTTTCCAATAAAGTGAGAGTCCTGTGTGAAACCCCTCCCGCGGCAGATCTCGATGGACTGCGAAAGTTGTGGCAAGAAGTGGGACATACCAAACTGGTCCAAGTTGCCGAACAATATCTACTCCTACCGGGACATGCAGCAAGGTTAAGTGCAGTTGATTCTGGTGCCATAGGTACGCCAACTTCGGTTCAAGTTTCATCCACTCATGACTACCACGCTGTTTCAATTATGCGCGGCTTTCTAAAAGCTGGATTTGGACCGGCCACGGTGAGCAGTTCGCAATTTGTTGCTCCACTAGTAGACCCACTTATTCGAGATGCCTGGAATCCGGATCAGTCCGAAAAATCGGCCAAAACAACTTTGGCCACAATTGATTTCGGAAATGGCCGTTCAGGGCTTTATGACTTCACCGACAACCAGTGGCACAATCAACTGCGCCATCGTCGTATTGTCATTCGAGGGAGTTCAGGCGAGATTGTTGATAATGATTTAATCGCCTTGCGCAGTCCAACAGCAATCGTTGAATCCAAATTCATGCGTTACCAATTGGGCCACGATCTAAACCTCGATGGCCACGATACCGAACACATCTCACTCAACGGTGAAGTTATTTACCAGAATCCATTTGTCGGTCATCGATTGATGGACGAAGAAATCGCCATCGCAACCTTAATGAGAAAGACCGCCGCTTGGGCCATGGACGCTGGACCCGAGCCATATTCGTTAGCCGAGGCCAGCCAAGATTTCCTTATTTCGATGGCAATTGGGGAATCACTTAAAACGGGAGCACCGGTGCAAACAGCAGTGGAATCTTGGGCAAAATAACCAATATTTAGGCTAGTTTGGGGCTTAATTACTTAGCAGGTAGTATTCACCTTCTCAGCAAGCGCTTGTAGCTCAACGGATAGAGCATCTGACTACGGATCAGAAGGTTAGGGGTTCGAATCCCTTCAAGCGCGCGTTTCTCATCAGATTGAAATAAAAAAGCCCCCAAAATTTCTTGGGGGCTTTTTGCATCCTCTTGACGGAACTAACTCTATCAAGCCTGTAGGAAGTCATTGAGATTTTAATACTCACAAAAGCTACTTATAAACAGCTTGCTTGATATTCAATTCTAGTGAAGGGAACGATGGAATATCTTCCGCTGGTGCGGCTGTAGCTCAGCGGATAGAGCATCCTCTTGACGATAGGAAGGTCGTGAGTTCGAATCTCGCCAGTCGCATAATGGTGGGATGGCCTTCGTTTCGTCAGCCGGAGGTCATCTCAGCGCCAACGAATTTTCCCAGTGCCCAGCACCATCACTCCAGACGCGCAATGGGAGGTTATTTTAGATTTGTGGACCAACGTGCTCAGTCAATTTTGTCTCTCTTTTTAACTCGACAAAAATAACGTGAGTATCTGTAAGCCCGATGTTCTCTCCAGCGTGTATTTGCGCTGGAAGCCAACCGGAAGTTCCGGCAGCAATCTCGACATCTCGAGTTTCTCCGTTTGCATGTAGTCGTCTGGAAAAAGTGCTTAATGTGTACATCACACTATCGGGGTGCTGGTGTGGTTTTGTTAAGTGACCAGGGTGGTCCAAATACTCCAATACTCTGACATGATCGTTCTCGAAGATGACCTTATAACTCTCGGGATTAGTTTCAATTGGATCCATACTCACCAGTGAGACTCCATTCTCATTCTCTCAAAGTGAAACTTATCTTCTTGTACCAACCAGCACCAGTGCCTCAAGGAAAGTATTGATACCCAGTAACCACCAACATCACGCCAGGCACACGAAATGTTTCAATCAATAATCCGCCACTGGCAGCTGATCTATCGCATCAGTTACCTTAAACCGCTGGGCGGTGAGCGAACTCGAATCCAGAATTGCAGAAATTAGACTTTCGCTGCCACCAATAAGAGTCACGTTGAAATCAATCTCATTCGCCAATATCCAAGCCTGATCCCTTGGCCACAATAAGTTTGGTGGTTGAGGCTGAAACGAATCAGAGAATGTCCAACCAATTTTCGTAGCTTCTGACAATGGCCCGCGCATCAGCAAATAATCTCGATTGGGAAGTTTGAATCGCTCCGATTTCATAATTCCATCAGGCAAAGTGTGAGAATCCAAATGATCCAGCGATTGATCCTGAATCCGAATTCTTTTTCTAAATCTCCTTGTGCCTATATTGAAAGATAGTGCCCGAAAGATTCTATTAATTTTTAGGGCTTGCAAAAATTCATGGAGTTTTGGGTAGCGAACAACCTTGAAAGTGTCAATAGCTCCGCTATGCATCCATCCGTGTCCCTCCCATAGTGCATGGAAGCAGTCCTCAGGCGAAGTCGTAAACTTGGAGAGTATCTCTATTAACCTTCGCAGGTTTTCATTTTCGAAACTACCATGGTTATCTCTGGGGTCAGCCTGACGAACTAGTACATAACTTTCGAACCCTTTGGGAATTACTATCCCAATGGTTACTGGTGTTTCAGAAAACATAATCCAGGGCGCTAATGATTCTCTAATCCAGTCACCAACGCAGAGATCGGTCGCGATATTCAGCTGTGCTTTTTCAATCACGAATACCCCCTCACTTTCAAAACCTGCTACCCATCCGGATTACCGGTCCCCAACAATTGTGCCTTGGTGAAAGCGCAACAACCATTCGTCCGTCTCGCTTTTAAGCCAAACTGAACTTCGTAAAGTCTCTCTTCCACCGCTTTTGCACTTGAAAGTAAGCAGGATTGCACTGGCTGACATTGCGGAAGCTTCAAAATCATAGGCTTCTATTTCCTGGGGGTTGGTTTCAGTTGTTAGAACTTGCACAATCGAATCGGTGTCCCAAACCCGACCGGAAGCACCAAACTCTAGAAAATCAGGATGAAGCAACTCGCGAATAAGTCGTTCATTACCTCGCACGACCGGGTTGATAATTTTGAGTTCATTATTGATTACCTGGTCGAAGTCCGATTCTTCACTCATGAACTTAAGGTTATTCCAAATCAATTGAAATCTTCGAAAAAAGCGGTCCCGGCCTGCCAACTACCAATACGGCCCTATCTCTCCCCAATAATCGGAAAATAGTTCGAGTGTCTGCGCATTTGATAAAACGCCTGAATCACCATAGTTGGCTGCACCGCCACCAGGGTAATTGGTCAATTCTGAGAAAACTGGGCCATTGTCGGTCAATAGCCAATCTACTCGGACCATATCTGTGTAAGAACTAATGGCTTCACTTGCGGTCAAGATTTGGCCCCATTGATCTAATGAAAGCCTGGAGTGTATGCGGGCGAAATCCATTTCTTCAGTTCTAAAACAAGCCTTATAAATGCTGTGCTTCAGTGTGCCGCTTCTATCTGAAAAGAAAGCAGCCTTGGCTTTTCCGTGAAAACAATAGAATTCCAACTGTCTTGGCGTAGGTGCTGAATCTTGAGCGAACTCTTCAACGAAGGAACGTGGAGTAATTTGCGAATAACACCACTCGCGGATGGAGTTCGGAACTTGATTGAAAGAGCTCTTCAACCACCCTTCCAATATTCTGATAGCGGATTCAATGTCAAAATTATCCGGGTGAATTACGTATCTATTCCAACCAATCGAATCCTGGCCCTCTGGCAATTTCGGCAAATGTAGGGCGTCATGGGCCCGCTTCGTAACCAGAATAATTCCTCCAGAAGCGTGGTTAACCTTTAGGACAAATTCACTGGGAAGATTCGCAATCCGCAATTCTGCAGCCGAGTTGAGGATTATTGGCCTTACCGGAAGGAATTCTTCTGGGACAAAATTACTCATTATCAGCGCGGAAGAAATTTTGTCTCCAAAGATGGGAAGTATCTGGCGATTATCTAGCACCATTTTGGCTTTAACTTTTTGGTTGAAATCCTGCTCGTTTGAATATTTTCTTAGAAAGTCACTTTCAACATCGTTCACCTCATGTGGAATTCTAATGTTCGCAGCATTTCGCAAATCCAGTTCGGAAAACATATTTATAACGGATTCAGGAAGCTGGCAGAAAATGAGAGCATCAGGTCACTGTCGAGCACCTGCCTGCCCTTCTCGGTTACTTCAAAAATTGCCAAGTCACCGATTCGTTCAGACTCTTGGGTGAAATAATTAACTAGCTGGTAATCGGGCCTTGAATAGAAATTATTAATTAGAATGAATGCACCCACAGGGGCTCTCAGAAATGAAGTTACAAAACTTGCTAACCGAAACCTGCCATCGAGAATTATAAGTCGTGGACTTAGTCCCAATCGTTCCTTCTGGACCCATGGATGTAATGGATACCGAAGAAAGGAAGCTCTGGGAGTGGCGTCAATTGGCGATCCCCATTGATCAACTTTGCCAATGTCGGCGTAAACGAGATGGACTCTTCCTTCCAGAATTGGGTTCGCTAACCTTTCTGTCATTGACAAGAAGTAGTTCCATGATGTTTCTACTGACACGACGGTACAGCCCATTTCCGCTAACCGAACGGTGCTTTCGCCAGCGCCGTACTCAATTACAGAGTCTGTGTCCCGAGCAAAAAGATCGATAGCGTTTAGCAAATCACCCATAAATATGCTCTCTCAACCACAGAGGGGGAAAATCATTGAGCACATAATTCCATTGTAGAACAACTCAATAGCCGTTGAGATAAAGTTGCCGATGATGAACCCTGGTGTTGAAGTTCCGCGGACCGCATCATATGAACCTTGCATGGTTGCGATAGATACTGGCACTGGACCTGCCAATGTTGTGCTCACTTACGATGACGGACCGGAACCAAGCGGGACTAATTCAATCTTGAGCGCATTGGCCGAAAAGAAAGCGACTGCGACTTTCTTTGTTCTCCTCACACGCACGCGTCTCCACCCCAGCATTGTGCAAGAAATAGTCGCCCAAGGACATGAAATTGCACTCCATGGACTAGATCATCTTCCAATCGATATTATGAATGGGGTCGAAGTATTCACTCGAACTTTGGCCGCCAAAAATGAACTCGAACAAATGATTGGTCGCGAAGTTCGTTGGTACCGGCCACCGTATGGGCGGTGGACACCTGAAACGATTGGATCAGTGATCCGCGCTGGTTTAACAACCGTTCTCTGGGATGTCGTACTTTTGGATTGGTTGGATCAGCCGGATGTAAACGCCTACCTGGAGAATCCTCGAAACATAAAGAGTCCAGGTGCCATTGTTTTGGCGCATGACAATATTGCGTCGCTAATTGATGGAGTCGATGAAGCCGCTTCTCTCACTTTCGACAGGGGTGAACTTACTCGTTCGCTGATTGAAGTATTCGAGGAAAAAGGATTTACGTGTTGTTCCCTGGAGCAAGCTCTCAAGACGGGCACTCCTATTTGGAAAGCCCACGGTTAATTAGGGGCTTCGTTAAACCCGAATAAATTCTGCGACCTCTGGGACGCTCCTGATTACTAGTAACTCTGCTGGCGTTGGAAGAGTTGGGCGATCTCGCTCCACTTTAACCATGCACAAGAAGCCAAACACTTCATTTTCATCGGCACGAAATTGGTGCCAGGCCCAAGAGGGAACATAAACCAAATCGTGCATCGCCAGTTTTAGAACTTCATCACCTACAAGGCAGGCACCCCGTCCCTTAATAGGAATCACCAAGTGGGTGTGCTCATGCTTTTCTAGGGTGGTGTAACCACCGGCATCGACTTCAAAATAGCGGACTTCCATGCCATCGCCGGCAGCTTCGCCAAACAATGTTCGACGGGTTACATCTTTAAAAGTTGCCGTTCCGTCTTCATCTTTATAAACCAATTCCTCGATGTTACGCCAACGATGAGGCTCATCTTGGGTCACATGGAATTTGTTCTGCTTCACAGTCGAATTATGCCCTAGTTTGCAGCGAAAGAGAGAATGCACTTTTAGTACCTTTAGGTGCGAACCCCTCGCAAGGTTTGCGCATTACAAAGTAAGTAGCGTTTAATTGCCCACATGAGCGATCACGAATGGGGCTTTAGAACAAAGGCTCTGCATGCCGGAACCCAGCCTGATCCACAGACTGGCGCGCGAGCTCTTCCTATTTATCAAACGTCCGCATTCGTTTTTGAAAACACCGAAGATGCTGGAAATCTCTTTGCCCTTCAAAAATATGGAAACATCTACAGCCGTATTGGCAATCCAACTGTTGCAGCCTTTGAAGAAAAGATTGCTGCCCTTGAAGGTGGCATTGGTGCAGTTGCAACATCTAGCGGTCAAGCCGCACAATTCCTAACATTTGCAGCGCTAGCAGGTAGCGGTGATCATGTAGTTGCCTCATCACATCTTTATGGTGGAACCCTTACGCAATTAGATGTCACATTAAGACGATTTGGCGTGGACACTACCTTTGTTAAGAGCGATAAGGCGCAAGATTTCGCCGCAGCAATCACGGAGAAAACTAAGTTCGTTTACGCCGAAATGATTTCTAACCCTTCATCACAAATTGGCGATATCGAAGAATTAGCCAAAGTTGCGCATGATGCTGGATTGCCCCTGATCATTGATTCAACGGTCGCGACTCCTTACTTAGTTCGTCCCATGGAATATGGCGCAGATATCGTCCTGCACTCCGCTACCAAATTCCTTGGGGGACATGGGACAACGCTGGGTGGCGTGATAGTAGAGTCCGGAAAATTCAACTGGGGCAATGGAAAATTCCCAATGATGACCGAACCTGTTGCTTCATATGGTGGGGTCTCATGGTGGGAAAACTTTGGTGAATTCGGTTTCCTCACCAAACTGCGTTCCGAACAACTTCGAGATATTGGTGCCACCCTTAGTCCACTTTCGGCCTTTATGTTGGTCCAAGGAGTTGAGACTTTGGCACAACGAATGCGCGAGCATGTTATCAACGCAAAAGTTGTTTCAGAATGGTTAGAAAGTGATCCAAGAATTGATTGGGTTAAGTACTCTGGATTAGCCAACCATCCACATAATGCGCGGGCCAAGAAATATTTGCCAGAAGGTCCTGGCTCAGTCTTTTCATTTGGCGTTAAAGGTGCTGGCGAATTAAGTAGCCGCGAGACCGGTGAGAAATTCATCAACTCGGTCAAACTAGCCAGTCATCTAGCCAATATCGGTGATGTTAGAACTCTAGTTATTCATCCAGCGAGCACCACACATCGTCAACTTACCGATGCACAATTAATCGAAGCTGGCGTTCCGCAAGACCTGATCCGTATAAGTGTTGGTTTAGAGGATATTCAAGACATTCTTTGGGATTTAGATCAAGCACTAACCGTTGCTTCGGGAAGGTCGCGCTGATGTCTTTTGAAGAACCTAATGCGCTGAAGCGCCTGGAATTTATGCAATCTGCAAAGAATGTGGCAATCGTTGGGGCTTCGGATAACCCTTCACGAGCTAGCTATTTCGTAGCTACTTATTTGCTTTCGGCCTCTCATTTCAAACTTTTCTTCGTGAATCCAAGAATCGAAACGATCTTGGGTCAGAAGGTTTATAAGTCGCTGGCGGATATCCCAGAGCCCATAGATATTGTTGATGTTTTTAGAAAAGCGTCGGATATTCCTGGAGTGATGGATGAAGCCATCGCAATCAAGGCAAAAACTTTTTGGATGCAGTTGGGTATCGAAGATGAAGAATCGGCCGAACGTGGTGTAGCTGCAGGATTGAATGTTGTGCAGAACCGCTGCCTTAAGATCGAACATGCCAGATTTGCTGGCGGGCTTAATCTTGCAGGGTTTAACACCGGAGTTATTTCATCGAAGCGAAATAAGTCAATTTAGTCGCCTTCGTTTAGAATTAGCGATCTCTCACATTTAACTTTCTGTTCACCATTTCACCGTAGGCGGTTCACAAAAATCCTCCTATCGTGTCCCAAGATTCCTCCCACTAGGTGATATTCCTAGTCACGACCTATTGAAGGAGAAATCCATTGCTTAAGAAGACCGTATGGAAGTCACTTGCGCTTGCTTCTGTTATTTCGCTCAGCATTGGCATCACAGCACCTGCATCCCATGCTGGAAGCCAAACAATTCAGGTTTATATTTCAGCAGACACGAACATTCAAGACCTTTGGGTTAAGACTTTGGTTCCTGCATTCAAGGCTGCTAACCCAGGCTATGACGTCAACGTCACCTTCGACCTACATGGAGATCACGACGCACAGGAAACCGCAAAAATTACTGCTGCTTCAGTTCTTCACAAAGATCCAGGCGTCGACCTTATTGATGGTGGATTCGTTACCACACTTGGTTCCGCTGGACTTCTTTACCGCCCAACTTCTGGTTTGCTACCAAACATCAAAGATGTGAACCGCGCGGTATTGACAGCTGGCAAGGGTGGAATTCCATATCGTGCTTCTTCTGTTCTTCTTGCCTACAACACCAACAATGTTCCCAACCCACCAAAGACATTGGATGATCTACTTGCTTGGATCAAGTCCCACCCAGGAAAGTTCACCTATAACGCACCTTCTGGTGGCGGAAGCGGATACGCATTCGTCCAGACCGTCGTAGATAAGTACCTTTCTAATGAAGATCGCACCACATTGGTTCAACAAGCAGCGCCTGATCTAGAGTCAAAGTGGTCACAAGGCCTAGAAACTCTACGTCAGTTGAATGCCTATACCTATGGACAAAATGGCACCTACCCTGCCAACAATGCTGAAACCTTGAAGGACTTGGCAACTGGCTTAGTTGATATGGGAACAGTTTGGTCTGATCAATTCGCATCAGCACTAAAGGCTGGAACGATGCCGTCCAACATCAAGGTTGTTCAGATCTCCAATCCTCAACTGACTGGCGGAGCTTCCTACCTTGGTATTCCAAGCAGCTCAACCAACCGAACCGCTGCTCGCATTCTTGCTAACTGGGTTCTATCTCCAGCGGCACAGAACCTAATTGTTAGCGGAACTCTTAACGGATTCCCAGTGATTGCACTGAACAAGCTAGATGTGAAGGCCACGGCCGCATTTGCCGGAGTGGATATCCAAAATCTACGCGCTGGTTACTTGAGTGCAAACGCAAACGATCTCAAGAGCAAGTGGGCTTCCACTGTTCCTGGCAAGTAAGTCTGATATCCGTCTTATTTCGTGATATCACTACATAGCAATAAGAAGAAGGAAGGTCCTCGCGCTGTGAAAGGCGCGAGGCTTTCCATTTTAGGACTTACCCTATCTTTGCCGCCGTTGATTCTTGTATTGGTTTTTGTTGGACTTCCGATTGTTATCGGTTTCACATTCAGCCTTGGTTTTACTAAGGGACCCAACCGAATCATTTCTATCATTGGCCAACAGATCCACGTAAAGGATCACTGGTGGGGAACATTCGCGGCATATAGTGATGTCTTTCATGACTCACGTTTTCTTGGCGATTTGGGATTAACTCTCTTTGTAACTTTGCTATCAACAATTTTGGTTATCTTGATGGGTTTGGCAATATCAATCTATCAACGCCTTATCCGAAGTAAGCAAGCATCTATCCTTGTAACGCTGGCAATCGTTCCACTCTTTGTTCCCGTCGTAATTTCCGCCTGGGCCATTCATACTTTTTATGGCGGCGATGGTTTCCTTCGTTCGTTCTTTTCGCAATTCGGAATTAATTTCCCAACCCTGACTTCTACTTCTTCTGCAATAGTTATTGGCTCAGTCTGGACTTCGCTCCCGTTTGCAATTCTCATGATCAGTTCCGGAATGCAGGGGATTCCTGACGCGCTCATCGACGCAGCAAAAGACTGCGGTGCCCCGATAATTAGAATTGTCAGTCACATACTTATCCCGTTGGCGAAAACTCCAATCATAATTGCTGCCTCTTTTACGGCAATCGGAATTCTAGGTTCATTCACGATCCCGCTCTTCTTGGGACCGAACCAACCCACGATGCTCGGAGTTGAAATCTCCAACTTCTTCGGTTCTTACAACAGACCGCAACAGTCACTGGTGATGGCTTTCATCGTTTTCATGGCCGCTTCAGGTATTGCGATTCTCTATGTGTGGTCCAACGTTAAAAGTGCAAAAGAAAGTGGACGAATCTAATGCGTACTTTCTTAAGTCCCACACGGTTGCTGCTCAATTTTGCGGTTTTACTCATGGCCTTCTTTATCCTAGGTCCGATTTTGTGGTTAGCTGCTCATGCTTTCGTTAGTGGTTGGCAGTATCCGAATTTGTATCCAAGCGGATTTACTTTGAGTTGGTGGTCGAAGGTCTTCGTAGATTCCGCCTTAAAGACGGCGATAAAGAATTCCTTGATTCTTAGCCCTCTGGTTGTTTTACTCTCCATGGTTATTTGCCTTCCAGCGGCTTATGCTGCCGGGCGAATGAATTATTGGGGCAGGAAAATCTTTATGATTGGGATTTTTTCTGCTAATTCCTTTCCCAAAATTGGTTTGTTCGCGGCAATCGCCACGTTGTATTACACCCTGAATTTAATGGGCACTTTTGTCGGAGTGATGATCATTCAACTTCTCGGAACAATCATTTATATGACTTGGATTCCGGCCGCCGCTTTTGCTGCGGTTCCGCGAAATCTTGAAGAAGCGGCTCGAGACGCTGGTGCCAGCAAGTTTAGAGTTTTCCGGACTATCACCCTTCGATTGGCAATGCCCGGGATTTTAGTTGCAATCGTTATGTCCTTTCTTGCTTCATTCGATGAGGCCCAGGGTTCCTATCTTGTGGGAGCGCCTTCCATTTACACAATGCCAACAGAGATGTACTCACTTGTACAAAATTATCCGATTCAGGTTGCGGCAGTATTTTCCATACTCCTTGCGCTTCCTTCGGTGCTTCTTCTTGGACTTGCCCGTAAACACATTATGGGCGGACAACTAGCTGATGGGTTTCAACTGAAATGATGAAAACAGAGGATGGCATGGGATTAGAACTTCGCGGCTTAAAAAAGATACTCGGTGGACGAGTTATCATCGATGATCTTGACCTTTCGGTTTCCAAGGGAGAGATGGTTTCACTCCTTGGCCCTTCCGGATGTGGAAAAACAACAACTCTTCGCATGATCGCGGGATTTCTAGCGGTGGATTCTGGCCAGATTTTGGTGGCAGGAAAGGATGTAACTGCCCTAGGTCCAGATAAACGACCAAGTGCCATGGTCTTTCAAAACTACGCGCTATGGCCACATATGACGGCTGCCAAAAATGTTGGCTTTCCTCTGAAAATCAAAGGTTTAAGCAAAATAGAGATTAAGGAAAAAGTTGAAGCGGCGCTCGAACTGGTTAATTTGCTTCATCACAAGGATTCTCGTCCGGGACAGATTTCTGGGGGAGAACAACAGCGCGTAGCTTTGGCTCGAGCCCTTGTTCAAGAACCCGACATCTTGTTATTAGATGAACCCTTGAGCAATTTAGATGCAAAGCTTCGGGAAAAGGTGCGCGAGGATATTCGCGAACTTCAACGACGCCTTGGGATCACAACAGTAATCGTCACTCATGACCAAGAAGAGGCTCTGTCAATTTCTGATCGAGTCGCGGTGATGAACTCTGGTCGCATAGAACAGTTTTCCTCGCCCCAAGATCTATATCGCCAGCCTCAAACAGAGTACGTAGCAACGTTTATTGGCTCTCTCAATCGTTTCGAAGGAGACCTCCAAAATGGCCAAATTCTTGGCGGAACCGACGTTATCGGCATTCGTCCGGAAGACCTTACGATCAGCCGCGAACCGATGGAAGGGTCCCATTCCGGGATAGTTGAATTGGTCATTCCCCGCGGTCATTTCTTTGAAGTCGTTGTCCGCCGCAAAGATGGCATATTCCGCGCATTTGCCAGTGAAAATATTCCGACATTTGGCGAACACGTTCACGTCAAAATTAAGAAAGCGCTGCGTTATCAGAATGGAAAACTCGTTGCCTAATTTAGATCATAAACCGCTAGCGACTGCACATAGGGGCGATAGTTTTGGACACCGCGAAAATACCTTAGCTGCGATCCAATCGGCGATTAATCAAGGTGCCGATATTGTTGAAATTGATATTCGCCAAAGCCAGGATGGTCATGTGGTTGTCCTACACGACCAAAGCCTGGAGCGCCTTTGGGGCTATTCAGTAAATGTATCTGACATGAATATTGAAGAAATTTCTCAAATCGGATTTGGGCCATACCGAATTCCCACTCTTGAGCAAACCCTTGCTCCATTTTTAAATTCACCTTCCTTAATTATGATTGATATGGACGTGGACACTCATGCGCTTCAGGCGCTTGAGATTGTTCAATCTTCAAAATTAGATTTAGATCGAGTTATCTGGTGTGGGAATCTTGATGCCATGAAATTAATACGGGCTAAATCTTCGCTGGCAAGAATCTGGATGCCATGGAACGATGTAAAACCTCTAGATGAAAACCTTGTCGCCCAACTCAAACCCGAGTTCATAAATTCTCACTATTCTTTTTGGAGTAAAGAAAAAGTAACTTCGGTTCACCAGATGGGCCTTAGAGCTTCTGCCTGGACTATCGATGACGCTCCAACCATGCGTTGGGCGAAAGAGATCGGTATTGATTCAATCACCACCAATAATTTGTCACTACTTCAAAATGTGATTGATGATGATAATCCCATAGACCCGTTGGATTTGGATCGCGCGATTGAACTCGCAACAACCATCGGTAAATGGGCGACCATGATCTGTCAGGAAATGAAACCAGGTGTAATTAGGACGAAGGTGAACCCTGCCGACTTAGTTACCGAGGTTGATATCTTTATCGAATTGCACGCGCGTGAAATGATTCTTACGAACTTTCCTAGTCATAATATTGTGGGCGAGGAGTTTGGCGGGCAAACCGATGAATCAGTGCCCACCTGGTACATAGATCCCGTCGATGGCACTACAAATTTTGCTAACGGAACGCCATGGAGTTCGCTATCACTGGCGCTTGCTGTGGGGCGTGAACCATTAGTCGCAGTCACAATTGACCCATGGCGAAATCAGCTATTTCAAGCAGTTAAAGGAAGAGGGGCGTTTATTAATGGCGTGAGGGTTTCGGCAGCCGCTTCTTCAGAGGAGTATCCGCTTGCCGGACGGATCGTATTCACCGAATTGGCTGGATCTCGGCCATGGGAGGGGATGGCAGAATTTCTAGATGGACTTCACTCTCATTTTTGCACGATGCGAATAATGGGGGCAGGAACCCTTTCGCTCACGGCCGTATCGGCTAATTATGGAGTCGGTGCAGTAGTCCATCAATTCAGCCCGATCGATCATTTAGCTGCGGCGCTTATTGCCAAAGAAGCTGGCTGCCTGGTACTCAACGAATTGGGAGATGAAGAGCTATTTCCGCAATTGGGGGGAATGATGATTGTCCAACCGGCCGCCCGAAATGTCCTATATAAGCTTTGGCAACCAGGAAAAATCACCGCAGCAACAGTTGCTGCGGTGGCTTCAGTCGTTCCGATGGTTGAAACCAAAGGTGCCAGGCTTAACAATATTGGATGGCTGGCGATTATTGCGGCCGGATTGTTGTACATATCTGGATCTTTAATCGTAAATGCGGAAGCCGAAAAATATTGTGCGAAATTTCCACTCTGTCCTGCGGGTGTACCAGATAGGTTTGCTGCCCTACACCTAGTTCATCGTGGAATGGTTGTGTTAGCAGCTACAGCACTTATTACTTTTTCAATTCATGCGTGGAAGAAATGGTCAATGCATCCAGGAGCCAGACCGCTTGCTGCAACAATCATTGTCTTGGTAACCGCCACAGCAACACTTGGAATCTTTAGCGCACTTCTTAAAGCCCCGCCTCATCTTGCCGATCTGCATCTAGCCGGAGCGGCAGCCGTGCTTGCCGTGACAACTGCGCTTGCTTCTCTAGGTTGGTTAGTTGGTGCCGACGCGGAATAAATTTCGATTAATCTCGAAATTGGACTCCGTCAAGAAGTTCTTCTTCCACTGGACTAGATGGCGGCAGGTTTGAATTTAGCAGTTCCAATTCATCGGCAGAGAGTTGCACATTCAATCCTTGGGCCGTGTCTAAGTAGTTGGCGACTTTGGTGGATCCGGGAATCGGGATTGAATTTGGAAAGTTGGCCAGATGCCAAGCGATAGTAATTGCAAATGGCGAAACTCCTTTTGTGTTTGCCACCTCCACAAACTTTCCATAGCGGGAAGTTCCAACATCGGCAGCACCCTTATCGATTCCACCAAGTGGTGACCAAGGCAAATACGCGATGCCATTTTCAGCACATATATCTATGACTTCTTGCCAATTCCGCTGGCGCGGGCTGAATTCATTCTGAACCGAAACTACTCCGCCTTCTGAAGCCTTGCCACCGATTTTTATCGCTCGCCTTAACTGTTCTGCGTTGACATTACCTATTCCAATATTTTCCACGAACCCGTGTTGGTGCAGCGTCATTACATTTTCGAATTGAGTTTCATATGGAATGGCTGG
Source organism: uncultured Actinomycetes bacterium (assembly GCA_903850565.1). Classification (GTDB taxonomy): domain Bacteria; phylum Actinomycetota; class Actinomycetes; order Nanopelagicales; family Nanopelagicaceae; genus CAIMZW01. The sequence continues at coordinate 33,364 of CAINLV010000015.1, read as the reverse complement.
ATCCAGCCGGTGATGTTGCCACAGCTTTATTTTTGAAACTCCCAGTCGAAGTGCAGAGGCTTCAACCGCCCGATATAAATAGTGTTTGGAGGCATTGCGCCCACCAATGCCAAAGGCGTCTACGCCCTTATCTCTAGTGACCCCACCTTTCGTGGCTACAACGATCTTTGCCTTTGCGTGGGAATTTCCAGACCAAGTACGAATCGCTTCAGCGATTAAAAGTTCATTGTGCCCAAAGGTATTCCAAGTAGGGGCATATACATCTGCCGTATCGATCAACGTAATTCCCAAATCAAGGGCGGCTTGTATAACCGCAATCGCGCCGTCGCGGTCTTGGAGAATGTGGCTTGCTGCCTTTGGAACGCCAGACAAAGGCCAACAACCCAAGCCAATCGCCGAGACTTCGTAAGGACCGACTTTTCTGGTTGGGATTGCCATATCAACACCACATCTCCAGTGCTGCGGATTGCGCACTTTTCTGAAGTTTAACCCGCAAGGCCGACGGTGACCGTGTCGCCATCACTACCCGAAGCAGTAACTGTGATTTTCACGCCTGCGACAACTATCGAATCACCAACGTGCAATGCGGCATCCTGATAGGAGGACTTATTGGTTGCTCCGTTGCGAGGGTGAACCACGTAGCCGCCACCAAGTTGACCAATAGAAGTATCCACGGTGTAAACCAACAAACCTTCTTGGTTCGGAGGCAAGATATCCAACCCTTCATTTCTTCTAGATTCCATAACCAATATTTTGGTAGGAGAGAGGGCGACCATTACTACTTTTTGTTTGTCATTTTGGCGAACCAAAGGATCAATTTTAAAAGAAGTTCCAGTAGTGGTTAAGGCCGCTTTCGTAGAACAACCAATTTGCTCATTGGTCAACCAGCCTTCTAGATACCGATCCCAAGCGACCATCTCTATTGCTTGGTTGGACCAGCTCATAGCCATGATGTCCCAAAAACCTAAAGATTGCGATTTGTGTTGATAATCTTCATCGTAAAGACCAAAGGCATGCCCAGTTTCGTGGGCCATCCACTTCCAACGACCACCCACAATTCCATTGTTCTCATTTAGGTACATATCTGCGCCGCCAGTTGCGCCGTTAACGATCGCGCCAGTGGAAGTCATGTGCGGGGAGGTGATTGCCGGGCCCCAGCCCATATTCGCCATTGGCATTTCTTTCGGAACCAAGTAGTAAATGGCATCATATTGACTGTAATCAATTTCAGGATCCGTCAGAGAAATGATTTCATTGAGATAACCGTCGGGATCTCCCGCACCCACACTTCCACCTGTTCCATATTTAGTCGAGGTGAAGGGAACGCGAACCCAATTAGGAATAATGGTGAAATCAAAAGTTAGTCGACCATATGACTGTTGATAATAGAAATCTCTGACGCCATTTGCTACTGGCGTGAAATACGTAACGGTGTTGTCTTTTCCTTTAATATCCGTGAAATCGATAGGAACAATAAGCGCTCGAATATTTCCGTACGAAGGGAGTCTGATTCGAACCTTCGGAAATCCCGCCGACAAATCAGTATTCAAACTTCGAGCAGCGGTCACAGAATCAAGAAGTTGACAGGAAGATGTCGGCACAAATGTGGAGGCCGGCATACTGGCCAACGACCACAACTTTGCTAATTCGCTCGCTCCGTTAGAACCTGGTGTCGCGATGAGGTCGGTCTTTATTGCAAAAATTCCCCGATCATTCGGCGCGAGGTTTTGGATGCTCACCGCGCCAGAATCTAAGACAGTCAGTTCATATCGGTGCCTGGACATGACATTCGCCAAACCAGGTCCTTCTACTGAATCGATCGAATAAGAACCCGCCGCCAATGTTAGATAAATACTTCCGTCATCGTTTGCCGGAACGAAGGGATAATTTTGGGCGGCAGTCCAATAAAAAATCCCGCCACCAGCTAAAGCAGACCCAATATCTCGCGGATCGGCAAGCCAAAGTTTGACATTTGTTTTCGCAGGAGCAGAAAGCAAATTTCCTGGGACTTCGATAATCGCCGGTCCTTTTGATTTATCCGATGCGATAATCGAATGTGAAAAAGCCACTGGTTCCGATTTTGAAACTGAATTAATCCGTGGAATTTCTATTGCCGTCGCCGTTGGGGTTGGGCTCGGCATTTTGCTCGCCGTCGCCGTTGGGGTTGGGCTCGAAGTTTCCACAGGCTCTGGTGTTGCCGACTCAGATGGAGTGGGAGTTGCCATTGGAGTTGCCGACTCAGATGGAGCGGGAGTTGCCATTGGAGTTGCCGACTCAGATGGAGCGGGAGTTGCCAGAGTTGCCATTGGCGCAGGAGCTATTGTGGGAATTGGGGAGGGGGCTAATTTTGAGGGTTCTGAAAGCGTAGGTGAAGGTGTAGCCGAGGGGGAGGTTGTCTTTCTTCCAGCGGGACTAGTTGGAGTTTTACTAACAACACCACTATTCCATTGCAATTTCTTTCCATTTTTCACGCACGTGAATTTTTTATTACTTGATATGACAGTAGCACCGGCTTTTGCGCAGATACCTCCAGGAAAGGGTTTTGGCGTACTGGCGTAGGAAGTAACCGAAACCAAAGACAATGCCACAGTAAGAGCGAATGAAAGTGTTTTACGCATTTGGAAAGTTTTGCATAAGTATCTGCAGAAAGGTTTATTTAAGGCGGTAAAAGGAAGAAAAACCCACCGATGGTGCTCATCCGTATACAAAAAGTCTTAAAACAATGGAACGAGCTGAAAGTACTTCGAATAAATAGTCCTTCTCTTTTATCACTCAATATAATCACTTAATTCTCACACTTTCGAGTTCACCTAAATTTAATAAATTTTTCATAAGAAATCAATACTTTGCTCACTACTGTAATCACACCCTACAGAAGGAGAACTGTAATGCAACAATATATTATCGAAAGAGAAATTCCTGGTGCTGGCAACTTGCCAGAGCAAGAGTTGGTAAACATATCTAAGCATTCAAACGGTGTCTTGGCTGAAATGAAGAGCGAAGGCAGTGAAATTGAATGGGTTAATAGCTTTGCTGCAGGCGACAAGATCTATTGTGTATACAACGCTTCATCAGAAGCTCTAATTCGTGAGCATGCTGAACGGGGCGGATTTCCTGCCAATAAAATAACTCCAGTTGGCGGAGTTCTTAATCCTGCAAAAGGAAATTAATCAAAGAGTAAGTCATTAAGAACAAATGATTTGGTCTCTTCATGGTGGGCCGTTGCCTGCTAAGGCAAGGACGGAAGTTGTTAAGCCAATGACCGCAAATATCACCACGAAGAGACCCCGCTTGAACCGCGAAGTTTCGGTCAACCAAACACTCAACGGAATCAATAATGGATAGGCGGGCATTAAGTACCTGGGCTTGGATCCGAAATATCCCTGAGTCGTGAAAGAAATAAAGATAAGAAATCCCGAAAAAACTAGAAATTCAACGGGCTGTTTTGTTCTTATTGAAGCGCGAAGTAGAAAAAATGGGATGGCAGAAGCAATAAGTATCCCAGTACCTATGAGTGGATTTCCAGCTGAGAAGTAGTGCCAAATCCATTCTAAGAATGCGCGACCGAAATCAAATCCATTCTTCCAATCTTTTTGAAGTTCAAAATATGCAAAAGGATTGTGATGTTTGATCGCTAGATATATTAGGAATCCAAGCCATCCCAAGGGCAAAAGAATTAGAACCACCAAATCCTTTAGCTGCATCCGTGCATCAGAACTTTTCCGCCATTGAATTACGACACTGATCGATACCGCCAGAGCGACGGCTAGACCACTTGGCCTTGTTAGTCCGGCAAGAATGCAAAAAAGTGAAGCAACGAAAAAGTTTTTCTTCAAGGAAAAATATAGTGCGAAGGCGCAGAGGGCAACGAAGAGTGTTTCGCTATATGCCAGCATTTGAACATAGCCAACTGGTAGCAAGCCCCAGAGCGCTACTGTAATAAGTGCTGCTTTCGGTGAGGAGATAATTTCTACGGATTTATAAATCATGATGGCGGCAATAAAACCAGCCATCAAAGAGATCACGATGCCGCTATCAATGTAGGAAAACCCAAAAAGCTTACCTATCGCCTTCTCAAAATATGGAAATAGCGGGAAGAATGTCTCGCTACTTAAAGTCCTTCCTCTGGAATGTACGACGTGGCCGTAACCATATTGGGCGATGGATTTATACCACTCGGAATCCCAGCGATAAAAAACCTTTTGCCAGTTTCTATGGTGCAATCCCATATAGAAATAGAAAAGTAAGAAATTTGAAATTCGAATTACTTCGTAAATTAATAACGCTGTCAGAATCTTCCTTGATGAAAGAATTCTTGATTTGATTGCCAGCACATATTGACTCTACCTCGGATAAAGGCCGGTATTGAGGTTCCCGTTGAACCTTCAAGTCGAAGCCAAATAAGACATTGTTAACTGTTGACGAAGTAGTAGATAGAACTTAGGATTTTGCAATGCCTACTTCCATAGATCTTTTTAATCTCACCAATCGAACTGCGGTCATCACAGGTGGTGGCGGTTCTCTGGGACGAGCCATCAGCCTGGGCCTTTCTCAGGCTGGTGCCCGGGTAATAGTGATCGATACCAATTTGGAGAGTGCCACCCGAGTTGCCAACGAAGTTAACGCGCAGGGAGGCCAGGGAGACGCTTTTGGGGCGGATTTGAGCACAGAAGCAGTGGTTGAGAGCATCTTTGCCCAAATTGATGAAATCTCGCCGGTGAATATTTTGATCAATGCCATCTCCGCTCCGGTAAACCGCTATCCCCCTGAAGAATTTCCAGTTGAAGAGTGGAATGCGACAATCGCGGCGGACCTGACCAGCTTCTTCTTGACCTCCCGAGCTGCCGCACAGCGAATGATCAAAGCTGGCAATGGGGGAAGCATCATCAACTTTGGGTCGATAGCTGGCGTGACTGCCTTGGGCCGCGGCAGTCTGGCCTACGGGGCGGCAAAGGGCGGAGTCATTCAGATGACTCGAGATTGCTCCTTTGCCTGGGCTGAGCACAACATTCGGGTCAACAGCATTTTGCCGTGCCAGTTTATTAACCAGGGCTGGACCAATTTTATGAACGATCCGGCACACGCAAAATTGGTCACCCGAGTGAAGTCAGGCATTCCCATGGGTCGATTAGGCGATCCTGGCGAAATGGTTGGCCCAGTGCTTTTCTTAGCTTCCGATGCGGCATCAATGGTTACGGGCATTGCCCTTCCAGTAGATGGCGGAAATTTGGCAATGAATCCTGGTGGAAGTTTGGATTGGTAACGAAAGGAAGCCCATGAGCGAACTGCACTACCTTCACGATATTCCTTCACCCTACGACGCCCATTCGGTGCCTCTAGATAATCCTTTAACTGGCCCACCGCCGGCTCGCTTCAAAGATTCAGAAGTGTTGGTGGCTCAGTACCGAACCAACCCCGAGGCAATTGCGGCCCTCGTTCCAGAACCACTAAAACCAATTAGCGACGTAGTGATGGTGCAAATTGGCAGGTGGGGTGATGTAGCCGGGATGGGCGCCAATACCCAAGAAGTTAATGTGATGGTTCAAGTGGAATTTGATGGCCCAAATGGAAAAGTAACCGGCGCATATTCACCCTATTTCTTCGTGGATAGCGATCGGGCAATGGCAGGCGGGCGGGAATTTCACGGGCAACCCAAGCGAATTGCCAAAGTGCAGTTGGAAACCAGAGAAGATCTGATTGTTGGCACTCTGGTTCGAAATGGCATCACGGTTTTCACTGCGACTCTTCCTTATAAAGCCAAGGCCTGCGACATTTCTGAAGTTTCAAAACGGGTAAATTTCATAAAGAACATCAATTTGAAATTAATTCCTCAGATAGACAGAACTCGGGGAATTCGCCAATTGACCGCCCGTGATTTCAACGACGTTGATGTAACTGAATGTTGGACTGGGCCGGTAACAAGCCGGATTGAAGAGAATGTTCAGGCGCCTTTGTATAGGCTTCCAGTCCTGCAGCATCTAGAAGGTTATTACTGGAAAGGCGCATTCTCCTTAGTTGGAGGTGTGGTTCTGCACGAATATTGATCGCCTAATTAAGGAGAAAAGGTCGGGATGACAACTCCAACTGTTCGCATAAGTAAAGATCAACACATTTGGGCGTATTCAGCAGATATGGAAGCCGTGGTCAATGTTGATCCTGGAACAGTTATTGAGATCGAAACCTGGGATTGTTTTACCGGACAGGTACAAAGTGAATCTGACACTTTGGAGAAATTAGATATTTCACGAATTAATAGTGCAACAGGTCCCATTCATGTTAATGGTGCCGAACCAGGGGACTCGCTTTCAGTAACACTTATAGATATCAAGCCAAACGCTCAAGGTGCTGGAATGTGTATTCCAGAATGGGGCCAGTTGATTGATCAAGTGAAGTCACCTGTCACCCGAATTTTCAAAGTTATCGATGGCATCATTCACATGAACGAAAAAGTTTCTTGGCCAGTTCGGCCTATGTTTGGAGTAATTGGTGTGGCTCCAGCTGAAGGTGAAATTGCAACTTTCCTTGCCGGTCGTCATGGTGGAAATATGGATGATCAACTAAATGGAATTGGCGCAACAATTCACCTTCCGGTTTTCCAACCTGGCGGAAAATTGGCCATCGGAGATATGCATGCATCGATGGGAGATGGAGAAATCTCTGGAACTGGTGTTGAAATAGGTGGAACCGCAATAATCAAAGTTGATCTTATTAAAGGTAAACATGGTGGCTGGCCAGTAACTGAAACTGCAGATTCGTGGATTACTCATGGAATTAGTGCAGATAGTCTGGATGATGCGTTAAAAAGCGCCTGTGAAGAAGCGGCTAAATTACTTGTGGATCAATGGGGATTCACTATGGAAGATGCATTTATCTTTTTATCTGTGGCTGGCGATCTGGGGATTGCTCAATACTGCCACCCATCACCAGGAAGCATCATCGCGAAAATGCGCGTTCCAAAGATTGCAGCAGCTCCACACCCATTTAGCTAAGCGGATCGATTTTGATCTGGTACTGAACCATATTTGCTAGTGCATAGGTGTCATAGAGTTTTCTTGCCGTGACGTTGTCAGGCGCGGTCGTCCAATAAAGCCTGGCCGCACCAGCGTCGATTGCCGCTTGTTTTACTTCATCGATCAGCGCCCGGCCAACGCCTTGGCCCCTGACTTCTGGAACCACGAAAAGGTCTTCCAAATAACAATAATCGCCCGCTGACCATGTGGAAGGTCGATAGAGGTAGTGGGTCATGCCAATCACTTCTTCGCCTTGTAGCGCAACTAAACCGAACATATTGAAGTCCGGATTTAACAGGCGTTGCCAAGTCAGGTTGGTCTGCTCAGTGCCAATCGTCGTTTTATAGAATTCGTTATATGCATGCCAAAGGGGGAGCCAAAAAGTCTTATCCTTTTCCGTCACGGGCCTAATGATTATCGACATGCAATTCCACCTTTCGATATGAGTCAAAGTCTATGTTTATTGCTGGGTTCATTCTTTGATTAGTGGGGATTGGGTGGTTGAATTCTCAAGTGATCAATCTCTTTCGCGCTCGCAACCCTGAACTTCGCAGGTGTTCGAAAATTGGTCACGCCCTACATCTGCCTTCAGACGATGTTCAGTTAGCAAAAGCGCTATCCCCGTACCCCGCCCTTATCCAGTGTTTGCGGTGTCAAGATTTCGTAAATACCCAACTGCCACCTCCACAACCCTTATCAACTTTTCCACTCATTCCTACCGGGTCTCACGGTCGCAGACATTCATTGATTCGGATATTAGCCATCGAACGAATTGCTCGCGGGATAATTCTCTTTGCCGTGGCCGGGTTAACCTTGAAATTGAGCACTTCTTCAAACCCAGTCATTTCCTATTTGGGCAGGTTGGCCGATAATTCCAAAGCGCTCGCTTCTCAGCTGGGAGTCAATTCCATTCTTCATCAAGTAATTGTCAAACTCCAACTTATTCTTCATCGCTCCCCATCTTCGTATCGATGGCTGGCCTTCTTCTTGACGGTATATGGTCTTATTGAGCTGTTGGAAGGATTGGGTTTGTGGTTTAGCAAACGCTGGGCAGAATATCTGACGGTCGTTGCTACTTCGCTATTCGTCCCATTGGAAATATACGAAATATTTCATCATGCGACCATAACTAAAATTTCCGCGCTTATAGTCAACATTATTGCTATCGGCTATTTGCTTTGGAAAGGTCGGTTATTTGGCTTGCGCGGCGGACACGAAAAACTAAAGGAAGAGGAATATCAATCAACCTACCTCTTTCAATTACTCCAAAATTCCACTGCGACTTCACCCAAATAGGTGACGGATTAGATCGGTTCGAAGGTAGCGGTAAAGTGACGAAGTGCGGCAGGTTCTTGCACAATTCTGTAGCCACGCAACTTCGAGGCCTTCTCCTTGACCGCTAAACAAACTTCAATAACGTAGTCGATATGACTTTGCGTGTAGGTACGACGAGGAATCGCTAGGCGAACCAGCTCCATCGCCGATGGAACTTCTGAACCATCTGGTTTTCGGCCGAACATCACGGTGCCGATCTCGCAGCCACGAATTCCACCAACTTTGTAAAGTTCAATTGCCAACGCTTGGCCGGGATATTCCAAGGCCGGAATGTGGGGTAAAAGTGCCTTGGCGTCAATATAGACAGCGTGCCCTCCGATTGGTTGAACAACTGGAATTCCTCCAGCCAAGAGCGCGTTGCCTAAGTAGGCCGTGGATTGAATTCGATACTTAAGATAATCATGCGAAACGATTTCGGTCAGCCCAACTGCCAGAGCTTCCAAATCTCGTCCAGCTAAACCGCCGTACGTGGGAAATCCTTCAGTAAGTATCAGCAAATTGCGGCAGACGCTGGCAAGATCATCGTCATTAAGTGCTAACCAGCCACCTATATTTCCCAACGGATCTTTCTTGGCACTCATGGTCATTCCATCGGCAAGTGATGCGATTTCGCGAACAATGTCGGCTACATCGCGATCTTGTTGTCCAGGTTCGCGTTCCCTGATAAACCAAGCATTCTCTGCGAATCGGCAGGCATCTAGAAAAAGTGGCAACTGATATTTCTTGCAGATGGCACTCACTGCTCGCAAGTTTTCTAAAGACACCGGTTGACCGCCACCAGAATTATTAGTAATTGTCATCATTACAACTGGAATATTTTCAACGCCCTTTTCCAAAATAAACTTCTCTAGAGCAACAACATCCATATTTCCTTTGAAGGGGTGCAAATTAGCCGCATCTCTACCTTCGGCTATGACCAAGTCAAAGGCCTCTGCGCCACTATATTCAACGTTGGCCCGAGTCGTATCAAAGTGGGTGTTATTAGGGATAAATTTCCCCTTCCCACCAACGGCGGTGAAGAGTATTTTTTCAGCGGCTCGGCCCTGATGAGTAGGAATAACGTGCTTAAACGGAAAAAGATTTTGAACTGCATTTCGAAATAACTCCCAAGAAGGTGACCCGGCATAAGACTCATCACCATGTTGGATTGCCGCCCATTGATTTCGGCTCATTGCACCGGTTCCTGAATCCGTGAGCAGATCGATCAATACATTGTCAGATTGAAGCGAGAAGAGGTTGTAGCCAACGGCTTCGATATATCGCTTTCGATCAGCCTCTGTGGTCATCTGAATCGGTGCGACCGAGTGAATCCGAAATGGCTCAATTATTGTTTTAAATTCCATTGGATAAAGTCCTTTAGAGAGTCGAAAGTGGTGAATTGTCTGGAACTGGATCTAAGCCATCAGGATTATTTAAGTAGCCTGCAATCTTTCCAGCGCGTTTCATATGACCGTACTGCCAGACGATGGCATTGGTAGTGGGGTCAACAATAATGATTCGGTGATTGGCATCATCAGTGGCGATAACTTTTCCATTTGGCAGTGGAAGAGCAAGTGAAGGGTGGTCCAGTGCCAAAGCACCTTTTGGTTTGAATTTCCAAAGTAATTTGCCTTTTGAATCGAAGATGACAATCTGACCATTCTTAACGAAGTCCACGGTGAGATATTTGCCTGGAGTTATTTCGTTGGAATCAGATGGGTAATAAACGCCTGGGGCGTGAATGGAATTAAGAACTTTTCCGCCTAAAGTTACCTCGTCGATCCAATCCCCATTAATTTCGGTTACCAATAAATTGCCATTAGCCATGGGGAAAGCGCCATTCGGGCTGCCGTATCTTTTTGGTGGTTGGTGGTAACAGGACCCAGTCTTGCCATATTGAGTCGTTTTGGAAGTCGCCGGATCTAGGAAAAGGATTCGGCAGTTAGCAATGTCGGCAATCACTATGCGCCCATCAGCCAACATCATCGCATCATCGGGATTGTGCAAGCTCCCAGCTTTAGGGGAACCTTTATCGGCGACTCCATATTGGTAAGTGATCTTGCGTGTTGCGATATCGACGATACTTATTAGTTGGTGTTCGGATTCAGTAACTATTAGCTGCTGGCCATCGGGAGAGAAGAAAACATCATCCGGAGTCTTGAATGTCTGCCCTGGCAGTAAATCGCCTTTGTTCGGAAAGGTCCATTTAACTTTTCCGGTGTTGTCTATGACAACCAACCGGTCATTACCCTCATCGGCAATAATGATATTTCCATCGAATGTCTTTGATGGCGTACTTGCCTTGGCTAACCCCGGAAGGAATGCCGAAAAGGCAAGTGACATGACAATGGGAATGATTATCTGGATGCGTTTCATCTCTACCTCAACATTTAGACGCTGAATTTGCCGTTGTCTTGGGAAACTTAGTACTTGGCCGAATGGTTAAATAGTGAAAATGAAAGAGCCAGCACTAACTCTGGCAGAATCGCCATTTATCATTAGTTTTAAGTTAATCTGCTTTCTCGAAGCGGTTAGAGATAATTGAACCCAATATTTACAAAGTAGGAGCCCTTGGCACATCGACCAGAACGCCTAACGATCGGACCAGTTGCTTTCTTGGTCGCGGGGCTGGCCTTTATGGAAAATTTAGATGGTGCGATCCTGCCTACAGCTGCACCAACAATTGCTCGTTCGTTCCATATTCTCTCTTCCCAACTAGGCATCTGCGTAACCGCCTACATCGTCAGTGTGGTCAGTTTTATTCCAGTGGCGGCTTGGTTGGTGGAAAAATACGGAGTTCGACCGATTCTCTTCTCCAGCGTTGTGGTTTTTGTGGTGGCCTCACTGCTCTGTGCCGCCAGCACAAATCTGACCGAATTAACCCTTATGCGAATCTTGCAAGGGATTGGAGCCTCGGCGATGGTCCCCGTTGGTCGGTTAGTGGTTTTTCAATCAACGACAAAGTCGGAGATGGTTCGTGCTGTTTCGTATCTGGTCTGGCCTGGTTTAACCGCCCCAGTTATAGCACCAGTCATTGGTGGACTGATTGTTTCGAACACCTCATGGCATTGGATTTTCATCATCAATTTGCCCATAGGAATAGTTGCCTTAATTGTCGGATACAAAATCATTCCGCAGATAGGGCCAGGTCAATCTTCGAAACTGGATTGGTTCGGTTTTATTGGACTGACGATCTCCCTGACCTCACTAGTATTTGCTGCTGCACAGGTCGGCCTAGCTAAAGTAAATGTGCCTCTGGCTACTTCACTATTTCTACTTGGAATCGTTTCTGCGGTGCCAACTATTCGACATCTCATAAGATCGAATAAACCACTTGTAGATCTTGCCGCATTAAAAATCCATACCTTCCGAACTTCAAATGGAACCGGGACTATTTACCGAGTTGCGCACAGTTTTACACCTTTCCTATTGCCGCTACTTTTCCAAGATAAGTTTCATTGGAGCGCCAGCCGTTCAGGTGCGATCTTGTTCTTTTATATGATTGGTAACTTAGGATTCAAGGTCGCAACTAAGCCATTGATGCGTCGATTTAGATTCCGTCCGCTATTAATAGCGACCACTATTTTGTCAGCGCTCGCTATTTTCGGCATTGTCCTTATAGGTGCACGGACACCGATTTTTTGGGTCGGAGCGCTATTGGTTGCCTGTGGCAGCATCAGATCTTTAGGTATGACCTTGTATGCAACGCTGACATTTGCCGACATTGAATCCGAAATGATGCCTCATGCAAATACGCTTTACAGCATGATTGGCCAGCTCACTACTAGCTTTGGCGTAGCTCTAGCCGTGGTTTCCTTGAAATTAGGTGGCTCATTCTTCGCGCCAGCCCAGGAGTTCAAGGTCGCCTTTCTCATCGCCGTAGTGCTTATGGTTATTTCCTTTATTGGGCTGATTCCACTTTCGCGAACGGCGGGAGATTCGCTGCGCTAGTCGGGCCATGCCCTGCGGGCAAACTCGTTTAAGATTAAGTATGAGCGAATTCGGCGGTTTGAAGTTTGGTTTGGACACCTTTGGTGATGTGACCGTTGATGATGCTGGCCAGCCAATTTCTACGGCACAAGTCATTCGGAACATAGTCGATCAAGCCAAATTAGCTGATGAACTGGGAATATATGGCTTCAATGTGGGTGAACACCACCGCGCAGATTTCGCCGTGAGCGCTCCCGACACAGTTCTGGCTGGTATCGCAACAGTTACGAAAAATATTATTTTAGGCACGGGCGTAACAGTGCTCTCCAGTGATGATCCAGTACGGGTCTACCAACGATTTGCCACTGTTGATGCGCTGAGTAATGGTCGTGCTGAAATTACCGCCGGCCGTGGTTCATTCATTGAATCATTTCCGCTTTTTGGATTTGATTTAGGAAATTATGGATTGCTATTCGAAGAGAAGCTAGATCTCTTGGTGGAACTTCTTTCCGAAGAAGCGGTTACTTGGAAAGGGAAAACGCGTTCGCCTCTGGTAAATCAAGAGGTTTATCCCAAGACGGAAAAAGGGCGGATTCCGCTTCGAGTTGGCGTTGGCGGTACACCGGAGTCCGTAGTTCGGGCAGCTCGAGTTGGCGCTCAATTGGCACTGGCAATTATCGGAGGAGATCCCGCACGATTCGCACCATTTGCTGATTTATACCGAACCTCGCTGATGGAGTTTGGCCAGGAACAATTACCTATTTCGATTCATTCGCCAGGACACGTTGCGGCTACCGACGAAAAGGCGCAACACGAATATTGGCCTCATTACCAGGCAATGCATTCCCGAATCGGCCGCGAACGGGGATGGGGTCCACTCACGCCACAACAATATTTAGGCGAAATTGTTCATGGTTCGCTCTATGTTGGCAGCCCAGAAACTGTGGCTCGCAAGATTGCCAAAGCGGTGACGGCAGTTGGCGCTCAAAGATTCGACTTGAAGTATGCATCTGGAACCACGCCACATAGCGCTCTGATGAATTCGATTGAGTTATACGGTTCGGCAGTGGTTCCCTTAGTGCAATCTTTACTCTAACGCTGCGCATTAAGCATCAATCCTGACCGGATATATACGTAAATGCTTGTTTGAGAGGATTCTGATTTATATTTAACCCTATGACTACTGGCATTTTTGGAGTGGCGACCCCATATGCCTGGGAAATCGTGGAATCACTGAAGCGAGCTAATCAAGAAATTCTTTGCATCGATAATTTGGGCAAAGCCGATAGCCGTTTACCAAATTTGGTACCTGAAGCAGATCTCAACACATCCATTGTTTTCGGACCTGCATTGCCGAAGGAAAGAAATAGCTGTGCAATAGCGGCATTCCAATTAGGTTTTCTCAATTTAGCAACCGTGATTGATCCAACGGCCGTTATCGCCTCAACAGTGAAAATCTCTCACGGAGTTTATGTAAATGCTTCAGTAACCATTGGTTCCAATACCGAAATATCTTGTGGTGCTAATATCAATCGAACGGCTTCCATCGGGCACGATTGCATGATTGGCCAATTTGCTTCAATCGGGCCGGGAGCGATCTTCGGTGGACATGTTTCGATAGGGCGCGCGGTATTTATCGGGGCTGGCGCAGTAATTATGCCGAAGATTCATATCGCAGACTTTGTAATTATTGGAGCTGGAGCAGTAGTAACTAAAGACGTCGCCGCCGGTGAAGTCGTTGTGGGTAATCCCGCAAAGTTCTTAAAAATGAATGAAGAAATGGCGGAATTTCAGCAATGTCCATGGCACTAGATTCCAAATTTCCTTTGGTGTTGGCTCCCACAGGGATGATCCCGACAAAAGCAATTACACCATTTGTTCCGGTAACTCCGGAAGAGATAATCGCGGATGTAAAAGAATGTTATGAAATCGGAATTACCTCAGTGCATCTACATGCCCGAGATAAATCTGGCGCGCCAACTTGGGATAAAGATGTCTATTCTGAAATTATTTATGGAATCCGCGAATTCGCTCCATTGCTTCCGATAAATGTCAGCACCAGCGGAAGAAACTGGAGTGACCTTGAAAAGCGGGCCGATTGTTTGGCTTTAATGGGAGACCTCAAACCAGATTTGGCTTCACTCACTACTTCTTCTCTCAATTTTATTTCCTGCGCCTCGGTCAATACACCAGACACCGTTCGCCAATTGGCCAAAATTATGATGGAGCGGGGAATAACCCCAGAGTTAGAGCTATTTGATTTAGGAATGGTCAATGCGGTTTCCGTACTTAAAAAGGAGGGGCTACTTCCCAAAGTAGTTGTGGCCAATCTTTTCTTTGGCAATATTTATGGTGCACAAACAACGCCCATTGAAATCGCAGCAATGATTTCTGGACTCCCAAGCGGAGCAATTTGGTCGGGGGCGGGAATCGGAGATTTTCAGGCACAGGCACAAGCATTCTCTCTGGCCAGCGGTGGTGGTGCTAGAACAGGAATTGAAGACAGTATTTATCTTGATCGCTCAAAAAAGAAACTGGCCAGAAATGCAGATTTGGTTTCCAGAGTTCATACAATGGGCGCCACGTTGAATAGAGAAGTAATGCCGGCCAGCGATTTCAAAGCGCTGCTTTCTTGAGCGAACTATTAGCGGTGGCTTCGGCCCTTCCTGGTCGGATAGATCTGGCCGAATGGAAAAGCATTCAAGGTGCGATTTCCTGCGTTCTAACCAGCGGTATTTATATTGGTGGTCCGGAGGTAGTTAATTTCGAAAATGAACTAGCCGCTTATCTTGGTCCAGAACTCAATGCCGTGAGCACTGCTTGCGGCCAGGATTCTTTGGTTTTAGCGCTTCTAGCCCTGGAACTTCCGGCGCAGAGTTGGGTAATTACACCGCCGAATGATGGCGGGTTTTCGGCGCTTGCGGTTCAAGAATCTGGGCATATCCCTTTGGTGGTGGATGTGGATGCCCAGGGGCTTATTTCGATTGAATCTTTAGCCAGTATTCCAAAGAACTTGCTTGCTCGGGTGAGCGCCTTGATTGTTACTCATTTACACGGCCAAATGGCCGATATTGAGGTCATTGTGGCTTGGGCAAGAGACCTTGGTATAAAAGTTATCGAAGATTGTGCCCAATCTATCGGGGCAGAAGATGGCCAAAAGAAAGCTGGGAGTTTTGGCGATGCGGCAACCTTCAGTTTCTATCCAACGAAGAATCTAGCGGCATTAGGGGATGCGGGCGCAGTCGTTACTGCTTCGCCAGCTCTGGCAGCCAAGGTAAGAGAGATTAAGCAGTATGGCTGGCAGCCCAGGTACCACTTATCCCGAACCAGGGCGATGAATTCCCGAATGGACACAATTCAGGCAGCAATTCTTAGCGCTCGATTTCGCTATTTAGAGAGCAATAATGAGAAGCGAAAGGGGGCCTTCAGTAAATACGTTGCGGCCTTTCCGGATCACAAATTCTTGGGTACCTTTGATTCTAGATTTGTTGCTCATCATGCCGTTATTGTTGTTGAAGAGCGGGACCAAATTTCCGAAGCACTTTTGCGGTCAGGAGTTGGAGTGGATATCCATTATCCATATTTAAATAGTGAAATGACTGGGGTACATTCTGCGGAAAAGATGGAACTCCCACATGCAAGGTTCCTGGCTGCGCGGATCCTTTCCCTTCCATGTTTTCCGACGATCTCCGAATCCGAGATCGAAACCGTTATCGCACAATTAAGACTAGCGATTGGTTAACTGATGGAGTTCGAAGAAATTCACGTTCATGGAGAATTAATAGCAGTGGACTTTCCGAAGATGCCTTGGACTCCAATTAGAGCATTCACTGTAACTGCATCTCAAGATGTACAGGAACGCGGTAATCACATCACGGGATCTAATGAATATGTGATTCTAATTAGTGGAAATGCCTCCTTCGAAGTAACTTTGTTGGATGGCACAAAGAAAGAAGTTGCATTAAATACTGCTGGAGCAAGTTTCTATATGGATGCAACCAGTTATGTGAAATACACACTTCATGAAAAGGGTTCTACCATTCTCGTATTCAGCGACCGTTCCTACGAAGCCAGAGATTAGCAAGATATGCCAAAAGCTACCGTTCTGATTCCGACACACAATCATTATTCGACATTGCCAATGACAATTGCGAGTATGAAATGGCAGAAAGAACAAGACTTTGAAATTATCATCATCGGCGACGGTGTAACTGAAGCAGTTCGCCAAGTCGCAAAAGTTTGCGCAGAAGGGGATGCACGGATCCGGTTTCTAGATCTACCAAAGGGCGCGCATCATGGTGACCTCTATCGAGATTTAGCCATTCGACAATCTTTATCTGAAAATATCTTCTATCTCTGTGACGATGATTTGTTCCTTCCATCCCACTTGAGCAATTTGCTATCGCTCCTAGAAACACATGACTTTGTGCAGTCTCGGAATGGGTATATCGATCTTGAGCAAAAGATTCATATTTTTCCAACCGACTTATCGAAAAGCTTTTACATTGATTGGCATTTGAAGGAACCGCATCGCAACGCAGTCAGCCTTACCGGCACGGCGCATCGAAAGAGCACTTATCTGAAACTGCCCATAGGTTGGCAAGATCCACCACCGCACGAGTGGACCGATCACTTTATGTGGAAGAAATTCTTTCGCCTACCCGGTTTAAGAGCAGCGACGCATAATCAGATGACAGCCCTCCAGTTACCTACCTCTATGGAGCGGGAATCAATGGGTTTGCTAGAGCGCAGGACTGAGTTGCAGTATTGGTATGAAAGATTCTCGAATCCTGAAGCTGAACCGAAGTTCCAGGCCGAAGTGGTCCAGGCCAGCATGGATGAACTCAATTATTATTATGCCATCACAAAAAACTGGGAGATCGATTATTTAGCCCTTGAAGCGACAAACCGGGATTTGGAAAATCAAAAAGCAGAACTGGGATTGAAACCACCGAATCAGGGATAATTCGGAACCGAAAAAGCGGTTCGGCATAAGTGAATTTTCTTGTTAGGCTTACCCATATTGCGTCCGTAGCTCAACGGATAGAGCTTCTGACTTCGGATCAGAAGGTTGGGGGTTCGAGTCCCTCCGGGCGCACTCAGTTTGAATTGGGTTTTTAAGTCTTTCTATTCCAAAAAACAAAGGTTGCACTTTGACGATTCCATTGGTACTAATGCTAAGTGAATCCTACGTTTCTCTCTGATGAGATCTGTGTGGTTATCACCAATTACGAATTTTCCGAAAATGCAGATTCGCTGAAGGAAAGATTTGGTCAATTCTTCCCAACAATCTTGATTGATTCTTCTTCACCACGGCCACCAAAACTGGTAGATGTCACTATCCCAAATTTCTACTACCCAGGACTCTGGAATGGCGCAGTGGCCTATGCCCTTTCTATGGGTTTCAAATGGCTAATCTTCGTAGCCTCAGATGTTGATATCCAAAATGTTCAACTCCTTTGCAACAAGGCGAACGAAGTTACCTCGATTTCAAATATTGGTGTTTATTCCGCTTCGTTAACTCCTGACTCCAGAACAAGTTTTCCAAACCTGACTAATAATGGATCCAGAGCGTTGGTTGAATGCGGTTTAGTTGAAGGATTCTTCTTCATGTCGCGGACCTCGATTTTAAAGGAGATCTACCCAATTCAAGGGGAAAATCGAGCCGGGTGGGGGGTGGATATCAAGACCTGCTACCAGGCTTATCAACAAAAATATCAAGTAGTGGTCGATCACCGAATTCAGATCTATCACCCAGCTTCGTTGGAAAATCACAAAATTGATATGGAGAAAGCTGGCTTAGAGGCCATCAAGTACATCGGGCCAGATATCCACTCTTGGTCTGAAGAAATTCAAGAAATAACCAAAAACAATGCATTATCTTTGGAGCATGACGCCAACGATCGAGATTGAAAAACTCTCGAAGAGTTATGGCAAGAGCCGTGGAATTGAAGATATTTCTTTCAGTGTTAACGCGGGCGAAGTTTTCGGATTTCTAGGTCCGAATGGAGCTGGAAAAACCACCACGATAAGAGCGATGGTGGGTTTAATTAAAGCCACAAGTGGAAGCGTTCGGATTCTTGGGCAAGATGCCCTGCAAACTTCGGAAGAGTTGCGTTCGCGAATTGGCTACTTACCCGGCGCACTTACTCTCTACCCGACTCTCACTGGGTGGGAAGTACTTCGTTTCTTCGCAACCATGCGCGATCGCCATTTAGATAAAGAAATTTCGGAATATGCTGAAAGACTAAATGTCGATCTCAATCGCAAGATCCACGATCTGTCCAAAGGCAATCGCCAAAAGATCGGCGTTATTCAGGCATTTATGCACCATCCTGATGTCTTATTGCTGGATGAACCAACGAGTGGCTTGGACCCCGTGGTTCAAAAGGAATTTGAAATCATGTTAGCCGAAACAAAAAGCCGGGGTGCTACCGTGCTCTTGTCTTCGCACGTATTAAGTGAAGTGGAACATCTAGCCGATAGGGTTGCCATCATCAGCGAAGGAAGAATGGTTGTTTCTGAACGAATTTCAGTGCTCCGAGACCGAGCTGTACGAAAAATTGAATTAACCTTCGACCATGTGGTTGCAACCGATAAATACCAAGCATTGGTGGGCTTAAAAGAAGTTGCACAGCGGGGCAACAAACTCATTTGTGTCATGGCCGGCAAAGGAACCGAACTTTTTAGGCTTGCCGTGGAAGATGGGGTAATAAGCATAGACACCCATGAAACTTCTCTTGATGAAATCTTTCTCTCACTTGTGAAAGTAGAGACCCCACAATGATAATGACTATCTTTAAAAAGAACTGGCGGGATCATTGGAAAACAATGTTTTCGTGGACTTTGGGGATTGTTTTTATGTCTGCGCTTGAATTGTCGGTATACCCGACGCTTCTAAAATCAGGCAAAGGGATAGACGATTTTATGAAAAATTTCCCTGAATCGATTCAAAAGGTTTTGCATATGCAAGATTACACATCGGGTCCTGGCTTTATCAGTACTGAACTATTTAGTTTAGTTCTTCCAATGGTGTTCATCGCGGTTGGTTCTTCATGGGGATGCAGTGCTGTTGCCGAAGAAGAGGAGAAAGGAACGGCAGATCTTCTCTTTTCCATGCCGATTTCCCGTCAGAATATCTTATTGGGAAAAATGCTTTCAATTGTTTCATCCCTATGTGCGTTGGGCATTATTACTTATCTGGCGATTTCACTTGGTGCCCCATTGGTAAACCTAACTATTAATAATATTTATTTAGCATCAGCTACTGTTTTAGTAGCCTCATTAGGTTTCTTCTTTTCCGGTGCTGGACTTTTACTCGGGACATTAATTGGCAAGAAAGGATTGGCGTTAGGAATGACTTCTGGATTAGCACTTCTACTTTCTGTGGTTTACTCCTTGGCACCGTTAGTAAATAATCTGGATCCCATAAATAAGTTCAACCCATTTGAGTGGGCATTAGCCGGGCGAATACTTTTCGAAGGTGGACAAATTTCTAACGAAGTAAAATTAGTTTTGCTCAGTCTGGCTCTTTACCTAGCCACTATTTGGGTGATCAAAAGAAAAGACATTCGAACTCAATAACTTACTTGGATGGAAAATTAGCCCGTCAATTCCTCGCTGGGGAAAAAAACGGTACTCAGCACTTGATCGATAATTTCAAGATAGTGATCCGGATTCATTTTCTCTCTGGTGACATCGTCCACAATTTTGCCAATGGTGAGTGCTCTGGCAAAAACTGCTGCTGCATGAGGATCTAGAGTTGGATTCCCCCATCCTCTAACCACGCTATGTTCAAAGAGTTTGGCTAAAGCTTCAGTAAGACGTTCTTGTTCGCGTCCGAGTGCATCCTTTAACTCCTCATTTTTCGATGCCGCCGCAAGTTGGGAAATTTGATCATGTCGTACCTGGCGCAATTCCTCCGATTGTTGGACCGCGGCAATTCGCTTCATCCCTTCAACCATATCTTCTCGGATGCGGGCCTGGTTTATCAGGTTCTCTACGCCTGCTACGGCCTTATCGATGGCCTTGCTGTACCGGTAAACCTGAGCGGCATCTAATAACTGAGGCAGATTGCGAAAGTGGTGATAGAGCGAACCTTTAGATACATGGGCTAACTCCAAGACATCTTCGGTTCGCAGATCTTCTGGTGCTTTTGTTTCCAACAACTGGACCATGGCCATGAGCAAGGCGCTTTTAGTGGGATGTAAATCGTTTGCTTGAACCATTCCTGAATTATTGGACAAATCGCACAAATTTATTCGCGATACTGTTGGTATAACTGTCAAGGAAAAATAGTTACTTCCCATGAAATAGGCTCCGAGGATGAAGGCAATTTATTTTGAGACTTTCGGCGGGGATCTTTCGATTATAGAAGCCCCTAAGCCCGACCCGACTGAGACTGGGGCGGTAATCCGAGTCCAAGCAACGGGCCTTTGTCGCAGTGATTGGCACGCCTGGATGGGTCATGACTCAGATATCGTCCTGCCGCACATCCCGGGGCACGAGTTTTCCGGAATCGTCGAATCCGTAGGCAAATCAGTGCGAAAGGTCGCGGTTGGCGATCGAGTCGTAGTTCCATTTGTCTGTGGCTGTGGCATATGTGAGTACTGCCGCTCCGGCAACGCCCAAGTCTGCCCAAACCAGACCCAACCCGGATTCACACATTTTGGCTCCTTCGCGCAATTTGTTGCAATTAGCGGCGCGGACTTTAATGTTGTGAAACTTCCTAATGAGATTTCCTTCGAAACCGGCGCGAGTTTGGGATGTCGATTCGCCACCTCTTTTCGAGCGCTCACAAAGCGAGCCAATATTCAACCTGGAGAGACGGTAGCGATCTTTGGCTGTGGTGGTATCGGCCTTTCCGCCATCATGATTGCCAAAGCCTTAGGGGCACTTGTTATTGCAGTAGATATTTCTGGCTCGGCCTTACTTAAAGCTCACGAGCTCGGTGCCGATTACTTAATCAACAGCTCCGAAGTAGATGCAATTCATCAAATCCAGGTGATAACTCAAGACGGGGTCGATATTTCCGTGGATGCCCTTGGTTCTGAAGAAATCGCATCGACCGCGATTCTTTCTTTGAAACGAAGAGGTCGACATCTGCAATTAGGTCTACTTCCATCTGCATCAGGACGAAGTGCCATCCCGATGGCTCGCGTAATCGCCTACGAACTAGATCTCTTAGGTGGACATGGAATGGCTGCGCAAGATTACCCAGAAATGTTGGAGTTAATTGTTTCGGGAAAACTTAAACCAGATTCACTGATAGAAAGCGTCGTTTCCTTGGAAGAGGGCGCGCTCGCATTAGAAAATTTTGCCAGTAACAAAAGCGCCGGAATTACGATAATTAAAATCTAAGAATCAGAAATGTAAAACGTAGCGAATTTCTATTAAGTCAAAGTCACCACGATGTTCGGATTTCACTTTTCCATCTCGACGCCAACCACGGGATTCGTACCAGAACCGTGAAGATTCATTTCCCGCCAAAACCCAGAGTGAGGCTCTAGAAAAATTCTCATTCTTAAGAAACTCTAATCCTTGATTGAGCATTCGAGTTCCAATACCTAAACCCTGTTTATCTGAATCGACGTAGATAGAAAAAACTTCACCATGGTTGGCTGTTGACTCCTCATCCCGACAGGCGCCAACCCCAATAAAACCAACGATCTGACCATCAAGTTCGGCCACCAACGTGTGGGACTTGGGATGTTGATTGCGCAAGTTGATTTCCCATATCTCGGCCCGCTTGTCTATCGAAAGACTTTGCAAGTAGGTGTCCGGGATGATTCCCAAATATGCATCACGCCAAGTTTCTACGTGAACTTGGGCGATTCGGGGAACATCTTCCAATTGCGCTTCTCTGATCATTAGGTCAGTCATGTATAAATTATCAAGTAATTTTCTTGCGAATCAAGGAAAGTTTCACCTAATAAGGGTTAGCCCCCATGTGATTTCCCTATTTGTGTTGAGAAAGGAGAAAATCAAAAATCCTTGGCGCCCAAGTGGAGTTTAGGTTGGGCACATGCGACCCACCTTCGATATTCCAATACTCCAAAGATGCTTTGGTGGAGCAAGTGAATTTGTATGTAGACGTTTCCGAACCAGCTAGGTCGGAAACTAAGTCCAGACTTGAGCTCTTAATCGGAAGTGGGTCGGTCTTTCCACACGAATCTACAGTGCTCCAGAAGGCTAAGTTATTAGCTACGCTGGCAAAAACACTGGAATTGCTGGTGAGTTGGGCACCGCTAGTTGAAATAGTGGCATCGGCTGATCCATGAATATGGAGCACACTGATTGGAACTGGTTTGCAATTAGGTCGCGCCGTATCTACTGAACCTGAAAAAATAATGACCGCAGCAATTTCTTTAGAGCGTTCGCATGCCATTCGATAAGTCATGAAACCACCATTGGAATGCCCCATAAAATAAATCCGCTTTCGATCCACTGGGTATTTGGCATTGACTTGATTTATTAAACCCATCAAATAACCAACATCATCGACTTTGGAACCAAAGAAATTACAACAAGAATTGCCGGCGTTCCAGAAGGCATTTCCCGCACCATCTTTTGTGCCATTTGGCAGGACGTAAATGACACCGCGCTTGCTGGCTTCAGATTTCATTTTCATGTAACTCTCCTGGCCAGAACCACTGCTGGTATACCCGTGCAAGGAGATCAAGATTGGCGCTGGACCTTTATAAGAGGCAGGAGGATAAACTGTTGCGGGACGCTTCGTATCAACGACAAATGAAGTATGCGGGTATTTGTTCGCGGCTTCGGTGACATTGGTTGAAAGAGTTAACCCAAGCAGTGC
This sequence comes from uncultured Actinomycetes bacterium, assembly GCA_903850565.1. Taxonomy (GTDB): domain Bacteria; phylum Actinomycetota; class Actinomycetes; order Nanopelagicales; family Nanopelagicaceae; genus CAIMZW01. The sequence goes on along the minus strand of CAINLV010000015.1, from coordinate 10,294 downwards.
GAATACGATCAGTAAAACACTGGACCGCATCCGCACTCTCATTTTGGTAGTTCTACCAGGCATAATCTTCCGGCGAGGTTTTATATCCTGGCCAAATCTCATCAAGTTTGGCTAACTGTTCGTTGGATAATTCAACGGTCAAAGCCCGAAGCGAATCATCTAGTTGGCCTTGGGTACGAGGCCCAATGATGGGAGCGGTCACTGCTGGTTGATGTAGCAACCAAGCCAACGCCACATCGCCTGGTTCGTGACCAATTTCGCCACAATAATTCTCATACGATTCAACGCGATCGCGAACTCGGTCCAACGTTTCTTTCGATCGGCCTTCAAGTCTGCGCTTGCCGTCTCGCTCTTTCTTCAATACGCCGCCAAGAAGCCCACCATTGAGTGGTGACCATGGCAATATTCCAAGGCCACACTCCAACGATGCCGGGATTACTTCTCGCTCAATGTCGCGAATAGCCAAGTTATAAATAGATTGTTCGGAGATCAAGCCCATGAAGTTCCGAGGCGCAGCAGCGCCCTGCGCTTGCGCAATATGCCAGCCAGCAAAATTACTGCTGCCCACGTAGAGAATCTTGCCTTGGGCAACCAAAACTTCCATTGCCTGCCAGATTTCTTCCCAAGGGGTAGTCCGGTCAATGTGGTGCATTTGATACAAGTCGATGTATTCGGTCTGCATTCGGGAAAGGCTGGCATCAACCGCTCGGCGGATATTTAAAGCCGAAAGCCATTTATTATTTGGCCATTCGTTCATCTCACCGTAGAGCTTGGTTGCAAGGACTACCTTTTCCCGGCGGCCACCACCCTGAGCAAACCAACGACCGATGATCTCTTCAGTCCAACCAAATTTTGGGCCGCCATACCTATTTGCGGTATCAAAGAAATTTATGCCATTGGAAAGGGCGGAATCCATAATTGAATGTGAGGTGACTTCGTCGGTTTGCGGACCAAAGTTCATGGTTCCCAAACAGAGTCGGCTCACGGACAATCCGGAACGGCCTAAGTTTTTATATTTCATGCGGGTCAGCGTACTCGTACTCAAGCCGAAAATTCCCAGCCATCGGAGTTAAAAAAATGTCGGGTGGCACTTAATCTGCCACCCGACATTTCTTTGTTTATATTTGTTCCTTACAGGTCGTTCTGCTTGTTCTGCGCAATATCCCAACCGAATTTAATTGGTTGTGTAGCAAGTCTGCCATCTGCGCCCTGCTTAAAATACTCAACCTTCATGGTCTTGTAGACAAAGCTGAGGCTTTCGTTAGTTGACCCGGAATCATCAATGTTGATTGAGTCCCCAGTGATAAAGGAATCTGTAAATGTGTATCGAAGGAAAGTGGAAGGTTCTCCACCCCCGGTTTGCTTTGTTGCTTCGATAATTATGGACTTGAAGGCGGTGCCTTTGGCTAAGTTTTGCATGGTAGATGGACTGATGGAGTCAAAATCCTTCTGGACCGTGACACTACCCCAAACTGGTTTACCTACAGCGGCTCCACCACCCTTCTGAAATGAACTGTCCACTGAAACACCAAAAGAAAATGAGTTAAGTTCAACTTGATTTGCTCGACCTCGAACTAAGGACTCGCCTTGAAGGTTGTCGATCTTCATATACAAGTTGTTAGTTGCATTGGAAATACCTGCACTAGCGAAAAGGATTCCTATGCTGGTCAATCCAATCAATGCGATTCTGGTTAAGCCAATTTGTTTCTTCATGTTTCTCCTTTAGTCGGCAGTTTGCCCGATGGTATTGACTGAGGGTACAGAGGTGCAGAGTAGCGAAGAAGGTCGGCAAAAGATGCTATATATATGGCATGAATAATTCTCGCTCCGCCATTTTCGACATTTCGGATGAATTTATCCAAAAGAGCGCTCAACTAAGTCCAATTTTGGCTTCAAATTTGGGAATTGCTGGCTTCGATGGACAGTTGGACGACTACTCCTTCGCTCATGCCGAACGTACCGCGGAGTACCTAAAGGATGTGTTGGCCCGGCTGGCGATCCTGGAACCCCAAGACGATATCGACCGAATCGCAAAATTTGTTCTCGCCGAACGCATTGAATCTAAATTGGAACTTCACGAATCCTTGGAAAAATATGCCACCTTTAGCGTGATCAGTTCCCCGGCTGGCCATATCCGAGAAGCCTTCTCGTTGATGCCCACTCAAACTTCGGAAGAGATTGCAAACATCGCTTCCCGTCTGGCCGGGGTCGATTCATCGCTGAAATCTTGGAAATCACTGGTGGAATATGTGCACGGGAAAGGGGCTCGTACCTCAGTTCGACAAGTTATCGGTGTCGCCGATCAATTGTTGACCCATAGTGACGGTTCTTATTCAGAGTTCGCCAAAGAAATTGATCCCAAGGGCGATCATCCAGAGTTGCACCATTCGGCACGTGCCGCGGAAGTTGCCTGCAAGGAAATGGCCGAATGGCTGCGCGATGTCCATGCGCCACGTTCAAGTGCGCAAGATGGAGTGGGCGAAGATCGATATCTAAAGTGGGCTCGCTACTACTCCGGTGCAAAAATCGATTTAAGAGAAACATATGAGTGGGGCATGGCCGATCTTGCAAGAATCAATGCCCGAATGTGGGAAATTGCAGGAACATTAGTTCCCGGATCGAAATCTTTAGCAGAAGTAGCTGAATATTTAGAGAATGCACCACTTCATCGAATAGAAGGAGAAGTGGCGTTAGTTTCAGAGTTGTTGAAATTCACCGAAGCTTCTATCTCCAAATTAGATGGCATCTATTTCGATATAGATCCAAGAATCAAATTTTGTGACGCCCGAATCGCTCCAGAAGGAACGGCGGCCGCGCCATATTACATTTCGCCAAGTGAAGATCTTTCCAGGCCAGGCACGACTTGGTATCCAACCCTTGGCGAGAAATCATTTAACTTCTGGCATATCGCATCGACGTGGTATCACGAGGCAATTCCTGGCCACCATCTTCAAATCGGCGTTGCCATTTTGGAGAAGGATCGACTCTCCCGTTTCCAACGGACTGAAGCTTGGACCAGTGGCTACGGCGAAGGTTGGGCACTTTACGCCGAACGACTCATGAATGAATTAGGTGCTTTCCAAGATCCAGCTTTTGAAATGGGATACTTGGCTGGACAAGCGCTTCGTGCCGCGCGAATCGTGGTGGATATCGGAATGCACTTAGGTTATCTCGACGAAAATGGCGAAGTCTGGAATGCGGAGTCAGCCTTTCACCTACTAGTAGAAAAGGCGCTACAAGCACCGGCTATGGCCAGAAGCGAAGTAGAGCGGTACTTAGGTTGGCCGGGGCAGGCGATCTCCTACAAACTAGGCGAAAAATACTGGCTTGAGATTAGGGAAGCAGCGAAAGTCCGCTTGGGAGAAAGTTTCTCACTAAAGAACTTCCATTCCTATGCGTTAAAAATTGGACCTATGGGATTGGATTCGCTTCGAGATGAAATGGCGCGCTGGGATGGAAACCCGTAAAAGCGATTGAACTACTTGGATTGCCCTTGAAGGGTAGATCCAGCCTCATTGTTTTCCACGAGCGAAAGTGGCGGGATGCAAACAAAGGCGTTCAAATGCGGATAAAAACGGTTCATCACTCCATCAATAGTTTTTGGATGATAGAACTGGAAAAGTGCTGGTCGATGAACTGGTGCATTGGAAAGCGGAAGTACCAACGCTAATAGTTTCTGAGCACCAACTGGTGAAACCGTGTAACAGTGGACTCCCCAAGTGCTGGAGAGTTGCAGTAAGTTCCTAGCCGATTCAAAGGCCTTAAATTCTTCAGTTTTTCCTTGAATTGCATACTGGTTTGTAGTGATTCGGGTCGGGCCCAGAGTTTTATCCAGGAGATAAACATCTAGAAATCCATCGAAATTCCAACCCCACTGGATGATGTCGAAATGTGGATTTGCTTCCATAAGTCGAAGCGACTCGCTCTCAAATTGCGCTGAAAGAATAGCGTCATTTTCAACTACCGTAACCGGATTACCTGACGTGGCGGCTAACTGCCACAATTCAATATGCGACATAGCGTTTGCGATGACGTTCGGAGCAAATGGTTTCCGTGGATTCTCTTCAGAAACTTTGTTAAAAAGTTCCGGAGTGATCAGGCCATCCAAAAGAAGACGTGGCAAATTGAGTTCGACTCCCTTAAGGCCATAAGTCCAATGAATCTCAGAAACATGGGCATTGGTTACTTCGAATTCTGCCTTGCGATCCTCCTGGGATTCGACGTGCACCACATACTTCTTTGGCGCCTTCATCTTCAATTCCGTGCCTGCAAATTCTCAAGGTAATTCCGTGATGCAGGGGCATTTTCCACCAAGGTAAGGCAGCCAAAGACTTCTGAATTATCTAAATACTGGTCTATCCCCGCATTGCGTGCGGAGTGGGCAAAAATCACATATTCGTGGCGTTCTGAATTATCGCTGTAATAAAGTTTCGAGATAAATTTTGCATCGATTAAGTATGTGCAATGGATGAGCGGCACCTTAATCATTCCAATAATTTCACGTTCCAAAATCCGGTAATAGTTTTGGTTTTCAAAATAGTAACCATTCGGATCCACAATATTGTGATAATTGGAATACACGTAATGGTAGGCATCTGCATCCGGGGATCCCTGCGGATCTGGAAATTGGACGCTGCTGAGCGCATAACGCAACAATGGCGCCACTATGGGGAGCTGGCGACTGACCAATGTTGAGAGGGTATGGGGCAACAAGAAATTGTCCAGGTCGGTTACAAAATAGTATTGGCAATTTTCCTTAAGCGTTTCCAGCATACTTTCTTGACGAATCTTCGCCAGCACCGAGAACCGTGCGGCATTCCATTCATGAACGCCGTACTGCTCCACATTGGCAGATACATTTTCAGAATTAAAAGTGACCCCGGAATAGAGATGACCATTGAGGTTCAGCCATCTTTTTAAGATCGCCTCAGTATCGTCGGTATTGTTATTGGTTCTTACATATAAATGAATTCGCTCTTTCGGATAATCCCAATTAAGTAGCGTTTCCAAGAAAAAGTCCAAGACCAGACCCTTTTGTTTGGCCAAGAGTGCCACCAAAATACGTGGCTGTGGATTTTCGTCAGACATTAATTAAATACTCCGAATCGAAGTACTGAGATGACGCCAACTAGAAGGCAATAAATAGCAAATGGATACAAGGTATTTGTCTTGAACCAGCGAACTAGGAATTTAACCGCAAGATATGTCCCAATAAAAGAAACTAGGCATCCCACCAAAATTGGACCGATCATCCCGTGTAAATCTGCATTGGCCAATTTAGGTAGCTTCAAAAGTGAAGCGCCAAAAATTACTGGAAATGCCAGCAAGAAGGCAAAGTCGGAAGCGATAGAACGACTCAATCCGCGCAACAAACCAAAACTCATGGTAATTCCGAGACGACTGATGCCAGCGAAAAGCGAAGCGCTCTGTCCTACGCCAACAACCAGCGCTTGTCGCAGCGATATTCTTTCGGCAATTGCGATATCGGGGTTACCGTACTGACGATGTGACCCGCTCATTCGCTCTGCTGTGATCAGAATAAGGCCATTTAATGTTAGGAAGCAGGCGGAGGCAATTGGCTTTCCAAATAAAGTTTGGAAGTAATCACCGAAAAATTTGCCAATCAGCGCTACTGGAATGATGCCCACAATAACTAGGCATATAACTTTGAAGCCGGGCGCTGAATATTCTTTACGAGATAGGCCACGAAAAAAGGCCAGTAATAAATCAAACCAACGGCGCCAAAAAATTAAGAGAAGAGCGATAGCGCTGGCTAGGTGTAAGGCGATGGTAATTAAAAAGTACTTGTCCGTCTTAGCAAATGCTGCCCACGAACCGCCTACCCAGGCGGGCATGAGAACTGCGTGACCTAGGCTTGAAACCGGGAAGAGCTCAGTGACCCCTTGAATAAAACCAGTGAAAATCGCCTGAAAATATGAAAACACGTCGCTCCCCATTTCGATATTGAGGCAAGCCTAACATTCACCGAACTCTCCTTGACTTTACAGGTCGCTAGTCAAAGACTTGTGGTTATGAGTAACACTTCTTGGATTTCCTCCCTAATTTTTTGGCTTTTTGTAGCAGTAGCAGTCTTTATTGTTCTCTGGGCGATTTGGTGGAGTTTCACGACTATCGAACAAGCAACAGTGGGCGTTGTAACCATGTTCGGCAAATATCGACGAATTTTGAGTCCGGGGCTGAGCTTTCTTATCCCCTTCGTCGAAAGCGTGAAGACAAAGGTCTCAATTCAAAATCGGACCGACCAATTGAAATTCTCAGCGATCACCAGCGATCAAGCGGCGGTCCATTTCACGGCAACCATCATTTATACAGTGGCAGACCATTTGGAGGAAACCGTAAAACTGGTGGCCTTCAAATTCATCAATCCAGTCTCATTCTTGACTGCATTGACCAGTACGGTGGAAGCCAGCGTCCGAGAGTTTGTTGCAACTAAAAAGCAGGCCGAAGTATTAGGTCTTCGTCAAGAGATCGTCTCCCATGCAAAACGGACATTGGATGCGCAACTGGCCTCTTGGGGTTACACCCTGGTTGATCTGACGGTTAACGATATTTCTTTTGATTCCGAAGTTATGACCTCAATGTCCCGCGTCGTTGCAGCTACTAACGCACAACGAGCCGCCGAATTTGAGGGTGAGGCCTTGCGAATTACTTTGGTTAAGAAAGCCGAAGCTGAAGGTGCTGCGATTCGAATTACTGCCACCAATGAGGCCGAGGCTGCACGCATGCGCGGTGAAGGCCTGGCTAAGTTTCGAAAGGCGCTGGCCGAAGGTCTCGGCGAATCTGCCGAAGTCTTAGAAAAACACAATATTGATCCAACTATTTTGGCCTTTTCTATGTGGACCGAAATGATTCGTGACACCGCTAAAGAAGGAAAAGGAAACACCATCTTCTTAGATGGCGGAATGGAGAATCTAGATGATTCACTGCGCCGGCTTCAAGCAATGGTGACCAACAATATTTCGCAATTCAAAAAACCAGCTTCTGAATAACGTTATTTGGAGCTGGCACCTAAGTAAAGTCTGGAGACTTCAGGATCTTCTAGAAGTTCTAGACCGCTGCCAGTTAAGGCAACTCGGCCAGCTTCTAATACTTCGCCGCGGGTAGATACGGCAAGCCCGGAACGTGCGTTTTGTTCCACTAACAAAATGGTTCGGCCTGCGCTTGAAAGTGCGGTAATACTTTCAAAAACCAACTTTCTAGATTTCGGATCAAGACCAATTGATGGTTCATCTAGCAATATCAGCGCAGGATCAAGCATTAAGGATCGGGCAACTTCGACTTGCTTCTGTTCTCCGCCAGAGAGGGAGCCAGCAAGAGCGCTCTTTCGCTCCAAAATAATGGGAAAGAGTTCTGCCGCCGCTTCCATACGCTGATTGATTAACGCTTGATCATTCAAAATGAATGCTCCCATTAACATATTTTCACGAACAGTCATTGCTGGAAAGAGACTTCGGTCTTGTGGGACATGCACTATGCCTTGGCCAAGGCGTTGCCTTGAAGAGAGATCGCTAATTTCATTTCCTTGAAACTTTACCGATCCATCCTTTATCCGAAGCAATCCGCTTATCGTCTTGAGCACTGTGGATTTTCCAGAACCATTTGGCCCGATGACACAGACGATTTCACCTTTAGTGACGGTTAGATCAACACCTTTGAGTACTAGGCCAGCTCCGTAGCCAGCAGTTACTGCGGTAAGTTGAAGTAAGGGGGCGCTTGTAGTTGTCATGGTTAGCTTCCCAAATATGCTTCAAGAACTTGTGGATTGGATTGTATTTCCGAAGGCGTTCCCTTGGCGATCATTGCGCCGCGATCTAAAACAATGACTGGGTTGCAAAGTCGCATCACCAATTGCATATCGTGTTCAACGATGAGAAAAGTTACACCTGCTTCGTGACGGGATCGAATGTGCTTCTCCATTGTCTCGATCATGACTGGGTTAACTCCCGCAGTTGGTTCGTCTAGAAGAACAAGTTTTGGATCACTCATCAGCACTGAGGCGAACTCCAACAATTTGCGTTGTCCATATGAGAGTTCCGAGGCTTGATAATCCGCCAATTTCGTTAATTTGAATTCAGATAATGTCTCCATCGCTCTTTCGCGATCGCTGGCAGAGACTCTGGAACCAAAGAGACCTTTCCAAGTAAAGCTACTAGCCACAACAAGATTTTCTAGGACCGTCAGTTCAGGAAAGATGCGCGCTTGTTGGAAAGTCCGTGACAACCCACTTCGGTAGAGCGCTGCTGGATTGGGATCCGCCACGGTATTTCCGCGAAAGGCTATGGTCCCAGCATCAGCTTTCAAATAACCGGTAATGATGTTGAAGGCGGTTGTCTTTCCCGATCCGTTAGGACCGATGAGAGCAGTGATGCTTCCTTCTTGGACTTCGAAAGAACATTGGTTGACAGCTGTGACCCCACCAAATTTCTTTAGTAGTCCGTTAATTTCCAATAGGGCGCTCATTTACTGACCTCCGCAGCCAACTTAGCTTTCGTGCGAATCCGGTCATTTATGGTTGGCAAAATACCTCGAGGCAAAACCAACATGATGATGAGGAAGATTGCAGCATAAGCTAAAAGATAAAATTGGGTCGCACCGAATTCATAGGAAAAGAATTGCTGGGCAGGAACCAAAATGAAAGCGCCAAGAACTGGTCCCCACAAAGTGGCTCTGCCACCTAAGAAGGTCATTAAGACCATTCCTATGGTGATGAGTGGATCTACCGCAAATTGCGGATAGATAAAGCCTTCGTAGTAGGCCCACACGGCACCGGCCATCGCCGCTATTGATACCGATAAACCAAAGGCGACGAGTTTGACGGTCGTTACTTGAACGCCAACGCCGTGCGCTTTATCTTCATCGGCTCTGACTGCCGAGAGTGAGAGTCCGATTTTTGATCGTCGAAAATATAGAGAGATACTCATGGCGATAAGAAGTAAGACCAACATCGCCCAGTAAAAGGGACGGGCAAAGGTGGCAGGATCAAAGGGTGGAACTGCGATTCCCTTGCCTTGAGCACCGCCAGTTAATCCGCGAAGATTAAAAGCCAAAGTTTGCACAATGAAGAGCAAAGTGATGGTTACGATTGCAAAGACATCAGCCCTGGTTTTCATTGCAATGAAGCCGATTGGAACACTCAGTAACGCAGCGATGATCCCAATCACGGGCAAGATTAAGAATGGTGAATAACCATTTCCGACACTGTTCTCGAAGATAATTCCGAAGAAGTAGGCGCCGAAACCAAAGAAAGCCGCATGTCCTAGTGAGGGATAACCAGCATAACCACCGATGAGATTCCAACCCGAAGCCAGGGCTGCATACATCAAAGTAAAGATCAGAGCGTTAATGATCCACTGCGCGCTTATTCCAAAGGGGAGAAGCGCCAGAATTCCAAAGAAGGCAACAGCGCGAAATATTCCGGCCCGGCTCATAGCGCTCCTCTAACTTTGGCACCAAAGAGGCCACGTGGACGAAGTAATAGAACAAGAAGAAGGACTACAAAGAAACTAAAGTCAGCCCAAACTGGAGCGGAGAGCGATGCAACAAGTGCGGCTCCGATTCCCATAATGAGGGCGGCGATAACCGAGCCACCGATAGCCCCCATACCGCCGAGAACAACAATGGTCAGCAACCGGCTGATGAGGTCGTAATGGCTTCCAGGATTAAAAGGTGTGATCAAACCGAAGACCGCGCCGGCGGCAGCGGTGGTAGAGACTCCCAAGCCAAACCCAAATGCGGAAACTGCTTTCGAATTTACTCCCAGCAATTGAGCCGACATCGGATTTTGTACCGTCGCGCGAACTGAGCGACCAAATTTTGTTTTCGCAAGAACGAGATAAAGGATGGCCAGCATGGCAATCGAAAGAATAAAGGCATAAAAACGAACTTCATTGACTTGGTAGCCCTTTATCGTCCAGCTGTGATTTTCCCAACCGGGTTGTACTGATCGAAGCGTTGTTTTGTAGACAACAGATAGAGCGCCTTCTAGTCCTAGCGCAACGGCAAAGGTGACAAGAAGTGAAAGCTCGGCGGCATCACTAGGACGCAGCGGACGCAGTAGAAACCACTGCGTCGCTGCGCCCAAGGCAAAGAGGATTGGGGTTGTGATGATAATTAGAAGAAATGGATTTAACCCAGTCCATTGGAAAAGCGTGAAGGTTAAATAGGAAGCGACGATGACAAAGGCTCCCTGGGCCAGATTAATGACTTTCATTATTCCGAAAATCAATGTCTGGCCACTGGCCATCAGCGCATAAACGCCTCCGGTTAGGGAACC
>CAINLV010000014.1 GCA_903850565.1 uncultured Actinomycetes bacterium | reverse complement strand
TATCGACAACACTTTGATTAGGGGTTCTTCTCTCTATTTTCTCAGTAAAGGTATGTACCAAAGAGGGTTTTTCAATAAGCGCGATATTGCTGCTTTTGTACTCGCAAATCTTCGCTATCAATTAGTAGGCGAACGCAACGAGGAGGAAGTCGATCGAATTCAGAGTGCGGCCCTGCGCGTAGTAAGGGGCCACAATGTGAAAGAGTTGCTCGAGATGGGCAATGATGTTTATAACAAGTACGTATCGCCAGCTCTCTGGCAAAGTACCCTTGAAATTGCTCAGGAGCATTTAGAACGTAATGAAGAGGTTTGGTTAGTGACTGCCTCGCCTGTTGAAATTGCCAATTTGATTGCACAACGTTTGGGATTCACTGGAGCGCTTGGAACGCGTGCTGAGGAAATAAATGGCGAATATACCGGTGAGATTATTGGAAAGTTATTGCACGGCAGCGAGAAAGCCCGCGCTATCCAAGAACTAGCGAAGCTCCAAAATATTGATTTAGAAAATTCATATGGCTATTCGGATAGCCACAACGATATTCCACTGCTTGAAGCAGTCGGAAAGCCTCGAGTGATTAATCCTGATACTTTGCTTCGGATACGTGCTGCAAAAGATTCGTGGCCAATTTATGATTTTCGCCGGGGCCGTTGGTTTAAAATCATTATTGCGCCGGTTATTAATCGGGCCGCAGCAATTGCAGGTGGATTGCACCCTGCACTACGGCGAAGAAAAAAGCCAGGTAACTAATAAATCGCTTGTGATTGCGATGCTTTAAATCTCGACTCCGATATATTTTGTTTCCAGAAATTCGTGAATTCCAGCAAAACCACCTTCACGGCCTAAGCCACTTTGTTTCACGCCACCAAACGGCGCCGCTGGATCTGAAACAACTCCGCGATTAAGAGCAATCATCCCCGCTTCTAACGCTTCAGCTGTCCGAATTCCGCGAGCTAAATCTGATGTGTAAACATAACTAATTAGGCCATATTCAACATCATTTGCAAGTTCAATAGCTTCTTCATCTGTATCAAAGATGACAACAGGTGCGACTGGTCCAAATATTTCCTGCTTAAGAATCGAGTTTGATTTTTCTACTTTTAAAACTGTGGCTGGATAAAAAGCTCCGTCACCTTCTGGTGTCTTTCCCCCGGTAATAACCGATGCGCCGCTTGAAACTGATGCGTCGACCAGGGCTGCAATTTTATTTCGCTCCTTGACTGAGACACTTGAACCAAGTTGAGCACCATCATCTAGTCCCGGTGCCATTTTGAGTCCCTGCATCGCCGCTGAAAACTTGGTCGTGAATTCGTCTGCAACGCTGCGGGCAACATAGAAACGGTTTGCAGCAGTGCAAGCCGAACCACCGTTACGCATTTTTGCAACCATCGCGCCTGCAACTGCGGCATCAATATCAGCATCATCTAGAACTAAGAATGGGGCATTTCCGCCCAATTCAAGTGATGTGCGAATAACAAGATCCGAACATTCCTTAAGAAGAACTCGGCCAACTTCAGTTGAACCCGTAAATGAAAGGTTGCGGACGCGAGGGTCGTGTAGCACCTTGGAAAGCATTGGCCCGGTTTTCGAAGGAAGCACGAAATTTAGGACACCCTTTGGCAATCCGGCACGTTCCATAATGTCGACGATGTATAAAGCGGTCAGTGGAGTTTCTCCCGCCGGCTTCAAAATCATTGTGCAACCTGCAGCTACGGCTGGTCCAATCTTGCGGGTAGCCATTGCTGCCGGAAAATTCCACGGGGTAATCAATAGTGAGACACCAATGGGTTGGTGGGTCACGAGAATTCGTTTATCTCCGCTTGGCGATTTACGAAAGTCTCCAGGAGTACGAACTGCTTCTTCTGAGAACCAGCGGAAAAATTCAGCGGCGTACATGACTTCACCTTTTGCATCTGAAAAAACTTTTCCATTTTCCATAGAAATTAGCTTTGCAATCTCATCTGCTTCAGCAATCATGATGTCAAAGGCTCGGCGCAATATTTCAGCACGAACTCGAGGAGCAGATTTGGCAAATGACTTCTGAGCTGCAAATGCGGCGTCAACTGCAGCCATGCATTCCTCATCACCGGCGGTTTGGACGTCTGCTATGACCTTTCCGGTGGACGGGTCGTAAACGGGAAGAGTTCCGTTGCCTTTTACCCATTCGCCGTTGATATACAGGTCAGTTTTCAGATTCATGGCAAAATTATAGCGGTGGTACTGGAATCCGCTATGAGACAAGTAACATTTGCATGTGCCTAAAGCCTGGAGTGATGACGCGCCTGCCCCGATGGTTCTACAAGAGCATGCCCAACTTAAAGATCCATTCTCGTATCGGCTAAAAAAAGCACTTCTTGGAAATCCACTTAATCGCCATTCACTTTCACATCAGAGACTAAGTAAGACATTTGCTTTAGGAATACTTTCATCTGATTGCATCTCTTCATCGGCATATGGTTCTGAACAGATTCTGCTCGCGTTGCTTCCCGCCTTTGGATTAGCAGCATTCAATATATTGATGCCAATGACGGCAATAGTTTTAGCCGTTCTTATTATTGTTACTTTCTCGTATCGTGAAGTCGTCCAAATTTA